>JBILIU010000065.1:0-7277 GCA_044368905.1 Sediminibacterium sp.
TTAAAAATCCTGCTAGTAAGTTTTTCAATCCTAAGATGCCAAGCAACGTACCCATAGGCCAGAAAGGATTGCATGGTGCTGTATGGTTTGAAACTGTTTACCAAGATTCAAAAGATATGAGTGGTAACACATTGTATGGAATTTATCATAACGAAAATTATCCTAGCACTTTGCCATACGATTATATTAGCAAAGAAGGATATAAAAATATACGTTGGCCGCAGGGTTTAACTGGTCCAGAAAGTCCTGCAGCTGTTTGCAGAATTGGTGTGATGAAGTCGGTAGATGGTGGTAAAAGCTGGGATAACAGAGGTATTTTTATTGAAGATTATGATCCAAGGATGATTCGAAAACCATTTAATACTTCAAATACTTTTGCGGGTGGTGTAGGCGACCCATCTGCAGTTGCGAGTGGCGATTATTTGTACTTATTTTATGGAGAGTATGGCTATCCTGGGGTCTATGATGAAAAAACTTATAAGGTACAAAAAGAATGGAGTGGTCAATGTATAAGTATCGCACGTATCGCTTTGAAAGATCTAGATAATCCAGTTGGAAAAGCAAAAAGATGGGATGGCAAATCTTTCTCTATTGCTTATGATAGTTATGGAGTTCCAGTTCGATCATTGCAAATTCCAATCAATGAAGGAGGCGGTGGTGCTTCATCACCAACAGGTGGATTTCATTGGGGACCATCGGTTAGTTGGAATACCTATTTGAATTGTTGGGTGATGATGATGGGGAAAGTAGAAGGAAAATCATGGCAGGGAGATAAAATCTATATCTCATTTAATAAGCATAAAGACTTAGGTGCTGGAAACAATAGCCAAGATTGGTCAAAGCCAGAATTGGTTTTTCAGAAACCAGGATATATTTTATGGTACCCTTCCTTACAACCATTAAATGATCCAAATGATATCAAAGAAAGATACACTTCTGTAAAACTTGGAAAGCGTGCACGTTTTTTTGTTAAAAGAATAAAACCAGGTGACGACGAATACGCATCAGAGCATTTTATTGAATTTGAAAAGTAATTAAATTACTTAGTATCATCATAACCAAACTTTTGATTCAAAGCAAATACTGCTTCTGCAGAAAAGTCGTTTTTATGAATTAACTCAAGTTGTCCATTGATCAACCCTTTTTTGGTAGGCAATAATTTAACATTATGCTCAAAAATAGCATTGGCCTCTGCTTGATCCGATTTACTAATTTCATTGATAGCGGTTACTACATCTTCCATCTGACGAATGACAGATAAGATTTGATTTGGAATCCAAGATGTAATTGGTGTGCCTCCAGTCGCCATCGCATACTTCGTATTGGCCATGATGTACTTTTGAACAAACTGCCAATGTCCATTTCTAAAATGATAGATCTCTTCTAAAATCCCTAATAAATAACAAAGCCCAGTGACATCTTTGTTTTCAACTAATTTACCCATCAAGCCCTTTGGATGCAAGATTTTCATTGAATTTTCAAGATCTTTGAAAAAGTCTTGTACGCAGGTTGGACGGTACAATCTAAGGTCTAGTAAATATTTTGTGAGTTCATTTTCTGGGTAATAAAAGATCACCCCAGAAAAAATATCTTGCATAGGAATAATATCATCCTGTGCACCAGTTTGTCCTCTAAATGCTTTAGGCTCATCCCATACATTTTCATACACCACGCCGTCGCCAAATAATTCGGTATTGCCTTTCACACCCATTATAAAAATTCTAAAATCATTGTATCGTTGCCATCTAGAAGCCTTCCACATCTCTTTTCTGCGCTCATTCATTTGCTTCATTGTGGACCAATTCTTTTCAAGCAAGTCACCAACTGATTTTGCTCCACCATCCAAGGCCTGAATGGTCTGCATCACAGTGCCAACTAAATTGGCAGAAAACCTGTTGATATCCACGTGCAACATAATAAAACCAACCTCATCGGGTTGTCCCGAAAAACGATTACACATGGTGATATTTTCCCAATTCAAGTCACCAGCTTCATCTAACTTTTGGTAATTACCTAATGAATAAGCATAATGATAATCTAACCAAGCAAACACATTTAATTTATCAGCTACTTTACAAAAAGGCTGTGCAATATTTGCAGGTAAAAAATTTCTTGCTTTTCCGTATTTGCCGTCTTTTCTAAATTGTTGGAAAGAAGGCTCTAATAAATAGGCAGAAGCTAAAAAACTATAAGATCTAAATAAAGCCTGTAAAACAAAAATATCTTCCTCTTTTTCAACGGCAGCCAAATGATTTTTAATTGCTAAAGTAGGTGCAACAATTCCATCCTCCGTATTTAAATAGCCAAACTCGTTTTCATTTAACACTACAGGCATATTGTCCAACACAGCTTGTAAATCGGCGTATTCACTTGGTAATTTTACCATCGGCGCTTTTACTGGAAGAAATCCATGTGCTGCACTCACATTAAAAAAGCCATCACTGTAATTAGATAAAATAGACATAATTGATTGTTTAAAAATTAAAGCTGTTTGTGCTCAAATTAAGGATTTTATTGGAAAAAAACTGTGCTAAAATACGTCTAAATCCGCCCCATTTATAACGGGTCCAGTATACTTTGACTTCAGCTCATCCAATAAGCTTTGCAAGCTGGTACCAAAGGTTAATTGATGATTTAGAATGAGTAATTTTGGCTTTACTTGATTAGCAATATCGGCCAATTGATACGTTGAAGTATGAAATGTAGAATGATAATCCTGCCATCTTTGGGTTCGTTTTTTTAAGCCTGCATCGGAATACACTTCGTGCACTAAAATGTCACAATCCTTTGCATATTTAATTAAGTTTTCGCTGTAAGTACAATCACCAGAGACAACAATTTTTTTATCCTTTGTTTGAAACACAAATCCAAATGCATTGTCCCATTGACCATGTTGCACATTAAATGCAGTCACTGTTAAATTACTATCCTTATATATTTGCCCTTCCTTGATTTCATTGGTATATACTTGATAAGCAATCGCATCCCCTTTTTCCAAACCATTAATTCTTATCGCTATGTCTTCCTTATAAGCACTCATTAAATCATTTGTCATCTTTTTTGATCCAACGGGACCATAAATACGGATTGGCGCATTACGATCTAATACAGCAGGTGTTAAAATGATATCGGCCAAGCCTATGGTGTGGTCGGAATGTAAATGTGTAATAAATAGTGTTTTTAATTGGGAAGCCTCCAATGAAGGGAATCCAAGTTTACTTGCTTCAGCCGCCCTTCTCACAACCCCAGGACCACAGTCCACTATATAGGAAGTATTGTTGACTACAATTGCCAAGGAAGGACCTGATTTAGTAGGATCAGCGAAGGGCGTGCCCGTTCCTAAAAGGACTAGTTTGGTGTCGGAATTTTGAGCATTTAAAATACCGCAAGTGGCTATGAATAGTGCTGTTATGAAAGTATATTTTTTCATTGCTGTTATCTTGAATGAACTTAAGAATATAGATTTAAATATAGCTAGAATTTGCGAGTTGCTGTAAATGAATTAAATTTAGAAACAACATTATAGTTATGAAAAAAAATATCGCCTTGTTTTGCGTCTTTATTGCAAATGCCTTAATAGGCCAAAATAGTTTAGATGTTAGTTATTTGTCTTCTGGAGGTAAGCTAAAGCCACTTCAAGCCATTATGGATATAAGACATTATGATATTAACTTGGATGTAGATATTGAAAAAAGAACCATTCAAGGAAACACCATTGTCACTTTAAATTTATCTAAGCAATCAGATACGATTTTATTGGACTTGGTGCACTTATTAAAAGTGTCAAAAGTATTGGTCAATAAAAAAGCGGTAAGTTTTGAGCAAATGGATGATAAAATATTTATTACTTCAGTTACAGGCTTTAAAGTTGGCAAACAATTGGTGGATATACATTACGGAGGCGCTCCCCCAGTTGCTGTGAAGCCACCTTGGTTAGGAGGATTTACATGGGCAAAAGACAGCCTTGGTAACGACTGGGTGTCAATTAATATTCAAAAGGAAGGGGGTAGAATGTATTTCCCATGCAAGGATCATCCAAGTGACGAACCCAACGAAGGCGTTGATATGCGTATTACCGTGCCAAAGGGTTTAGTCGTAGCTGGTCCTGGATTATTACAAAAAACAACCATTAAAAATAATAAAGCCACCTATTTCTGGAAAACCAATTATACCATTAGCAACTATTGTGTGGTATTTAACATTGGTAAATACAAAGTGGCAAAAGATACGTATACCACCATTAATGGCAATATCGTTCCAATTGAATTTTATGTGTTGGAAGAAGATACAATGCATGCAAAAAAATTAATTCAAACTAAAATTAGAGATACTAAGATTTTAGAAAAATATTTTGGAGAGTACCCTTGGTATAAAGAAAAAATTGGAATAGCAGAAGTGCCTAATTCAGGGATGGAGCACCAAACTATGATCACATTTGACAATCAATTTAAATACCAAAATATAGGAGGTCAGGCCTATTCCGATAACTTGTTTCATGAATACGCACATGAGTGGTGGGCAAACAAAGTAACGAATAAGGATTGGGCGCATATGTGGATACAGGAAGGGATTGGCACTTATGCGGAAGCGCTCGCTTACTATGATTTAGGGGGAGACGAAGCCTATCATGCTAAAATGGCAGCATTCAAAAAGAGTATTAAATATAAAAAGCCAATGGTAGGTGGAGATGAATTATCGGAGGATGAAACTTATGCAGGCAATGACATTTATACAAAGGGTGCATTTTTTATGCATAGTCTACGATATGTCATTGGAGATCAAATATTCTTTCCAACTTTAAAAAAATTAGCTACAGAACCTCAATATACTTATGATAATTTTGTCACCTCAAAAGATGTAGAGGACTTATTTACTCAGGCAGCTGGCTATTCCTTAAAACCATTTTTTGATTTCTATTTAAGGACAACTTCTACTTTAGATTTTAATGTAAAAGAAATTGGATACCAACAATATCAAATTACGCCAGCAAATTATGTAATGGATCTGCCTGTTGATATCATGGTGAATCATACAATAGAAAAGAAAATACTTACTAAAGAAGGATTGAAAATTACGAGCCTACACCCTCCCATCATTGATCCTAAAGGATATTATTTAAAGAAAGTGTTTGTACAATAACAAAAACTTGTATTATAAAAAAAGGACCCACGTTCAATCGTAGGTCCTTTTTTATTATATAGTAATGACTATTAATTCGTGGGAGCAATAGGTCCTTTGCGCATTGCTTTTCCCTGGACTGGCCATGTAATAGGTTGTCCAGTAAGTTTATTGGTTCCTAAATCTACTTTGTCTCTTGGGAAGGTTGCGTTGTCTTCGCAAGCCATATACACCAAGATGGCAGCAAGCATCGCATTGTTTTTTAAATCATCGAAGATGATTTTATCATACGTATCTCTGTTCGTATGCCAAGTATAATTAAAGTAAGACCAATTTAATGCGCCTAATGAAAAACCTGGCGCACCCACTGCAACAAAAGAAGCATAATCACTTCCTCCTCCACCCGGTGTGCCAGGGAAAGTTGTCTTAATTGAATCTTTCATACTGCTAGGTAATGCTGCTAACCACCTTGAAATAAATTCACCCGCATATTTAAAACCTTGCCCAGAAATATTAACGATTCTACCTGTACCGTTGTCCTGATTGAACAAAGCTTGTAATTTGCTAACTATTTCTGGATGGTCTTCCACAAAAGCTCTTGAACCATTTAAGCCTTGCTCCTCACTTCCCCAATGTCCCACTAAAATAGTACGCTTAGGATTTGGATACACTAACTTTAAAATACGCATTGCTTCCATCATTGTCAAAGTACCAGTACCATTGTCCGTTGCACCTTGTCCTGCATCCCAAGAATCAAAATGCGCAGAAAGCATCACATACTCATCCGGTTTTTCGGTGCCTTTGATTTCTGCAATGGTATTAAAGTTTGGAACAGTACCTAAGTCTTTAGAATCTGTTTGAATGCTGATGATTGGATTGTCTCCAGACTCGACTAAGCGATATAAAGTGCCATAATCTTCCAAAGCAATATCCACCGTTGGAATTTTTGTAGTGTATGCATTAAATATTTTATCAACGCCAAAACCATTGGACCAGTTATTGGTTAAGATACCTAAAGCACCTGCTTTTTCTAAAATAATTGGCAGCATTCTAGATGAATGCCCTGTTTTACTTAAGCGTTTGCGCCAAGCATCCGTAAGTTCAGTACGTTCTTTTTTTAATTTATCAAAAGATTCTTTTGTTGCAAATTGTTGCCAGTTATCGTCCGGTCTTCCAGTTGGTTGATTCATAGAAATCATCACAAACTTCCCTTTTACAGTAGGTAACCAATTGACAAATGCCAATGAATCAGCTACATCAGGAATAATAACGATCTCTGCTTTCACCGCTTTCCCTTTTGTAGATGGACTCCAAGACAATTGCGTTCCTTCTAAACTTTTTACTCTTGGAGAAAGCATATCAATATGTGTAATGCCACGCTCCCAGCCTTTCCACTCGCCCCACTGTTCGTTGCGTGCACTAATGCCCCAACTAGCATATTTATCGACTGCCCAATCGTTGGCCTTTTTCATTTGAGGTGTGCCTACGAGTCTTGGCCCTATGCCATCTAATAACTCATGCGCCAATGCTTGCAATTGTGAATTCTTAGTTTCTTCTTGTACTATTTTTTCAATGACTGTTTGTGCAGCTACATTATTGGCTGTAAAAACACAGATCAGGATGAAAAACTTAGTTATACATCCCGTATAACTAAAGCGAAGTTTTTGGTATGTTCTCATAGTACTAATATAAGAAAAAAATCGTCAATGCATTCGCAACCAAATTATCTCAATTTATGGAGTCATCTCCATTTTGGCATAACCCATAAATGACCTTCTTAAATGATGCTAAATAAAAATCTACCCAAAAGCTTACTAATCAATGTAGAGGACAATAGGATTAGGCATTTTGTCGGCTTTTTCTTAAGTTTGACGAACACAATAATTACCCTACTTTATGAATAAAAGTGCTAACTATATTAGAAAGTGCTTGTGCCTATTTTTTGGTATTGTTTTTTCAACAATACTACATGCGCAATCAATAGATCAACTTGTTAAAAAATTTGACAAATCAATTGATAGCCTTCATGCATTAAATGAATTCAATGGCAATATTCTTCTAGCAAAAAATGGTGTAACTCTATATGAAAAAAGTATCGGTTTCACAGACAGCAAGACCAATCATCAACTTACTTTATCCTCTGCTTTTAATCTTGCATC
>JBILIU010000067.1:0-7123 GCA_044368905.1 Sediminibacterium sp.
GCGAGGGAAGGGATCGAACCTCCGACCTTCGGGTTATGAGCCCGACGAGCTACCGCTGCTCTACCTCGCGATGTTTGGAGGGCAAAGGTAGGTCAATATATCTTCCTAAACAAGTTTATTAGGTAGAATATGGGTTTCAAGATGAAATCAATTAGTTCCTATGCTTCACACTTGACGCCCCAGAGCTTTGCATTTCTTTAATCGTTGGATTTCCTTTATAATCTATACTACTTGCTCCAGTGGCATGCGGTTTTAGGATGTCAGAGACATTTAATTTAATACTACTAGCACCAGAAGCATCTACTGAAGCCCCCTTTACTAGATAATCATACATTTTTACACTAGAAGCACCAGATACATCCACAATCAAATCATCTCCTGAACCTGAGGCTTCAAAATCACATGCACCAGAACCTTTTACAGATAATGCATTGGCTTGGACTGTTCCTTTGAAACTAGAAGCACCAGATAAATCTGCAAGCAAAGTGCCAGCTTTAATATCTCCCTTCATATCACTTGCGCCAGAAAGTGTAATCTTTAATTTCTCAGCGCTTAATCCATTTACAATTTTAATATTGGTCGCGCCAGAACCTGTTAATGCATATAATTCATTGACACTAACATAAGCTTTGATTCTATAATCTTCATTCCCCCATTTCCACCATCTACTATAATTATCTGCCATTCTAATAATTAAGGTACCTCCTACAACTTCTGTGATGATTCTATTTCTATACTCATCCGATGTTGCACTCACTGCTACCTCTGTTTTATTAGATTGACTAATAAATAATTCAATCGCATTAGATACACGGATGGATGTAAAATTGGGCAATTTCCTAACCTGAACATTTTCATCATAAATCACGCCCATTTTGTTTTGAGCTTGAAGCGTAAATGCCATAAAAAGGCAGGCGAATAAGGCTATTTTTTTCATTTGAAGGGTTATTTTATCGTATAACGAAAGTCTTAGAAAAAAGTTACAGTTGTTCATCTTAAAAAAGCGTCTTAATTTTGCGCTGTCCTCGGGGTGCTGTCAAAAGCTGAGATAAAACCCGTTGAACCTGAACAGGGTAATGCCTGCGAAGGGAAGGTCACCGCAATCTCTGCGCTTCCTCTCATAGCTTTTCCCTGTTCCCAGTATTTATTTAAACTTAACAATTAGCTATGACTAAGTTATTGGGAATTTTGGCATCTTTTTTATTGATCACTCCTTTATACGCACAACAGACAAAACAAGTTGTTGTAAAAAAGGATAGTACAAACAAATACACAGACAGTATTAGAAGTTTGCCTCCTCTAGAAATTAAGGCTATTAGAGTAAGTGAGCAGGCGCCCTTTGCCAAAACAAATATAAGCAAAGCACAAATTGCTTTGAACAATGTTGGCCAAGACCTACCCTTCTTACTTGAAAATACCCCTTCGGTGGTGGTGCATGCAGATGCTGGTATAGGTGTTGGCTACACAGGCATCCGAATCAGAGGTACGGATGCAACAAGAATCAATTTTACATTGAATGGTATTCCCTACAATGATCCAGAGAGTATGGGGACCTTTTTTGTGAATATACCAGACTTTGGATCGAGTGTCAATAGCATTCAAATTCAAAGAGGCGTTGGAACTTCTACCAATGGCGCTGGTGCATTTGGTGCTAGTGTGAATTTAATGACCAACGAATACAATCCAAGTTCCTATTTATCCTTACAAAATACGGCTGGATCTTTTAATAGTTTTAAAAATAACCTCCTATTTGGTTCGGGTTTAATGAATAATAAATTCACGATTGATGGAAGGGTTAGTTCAATTAGGAGTGATGGGTATATAGACAGAGCAAATAGTGATTTGAAAAGTTTTTTTCTAAGTAGTACTTATTGGGGAGAAAAATCTTCGTTGAGGTTGAATGTATTTAGTGGTAAGGAAAAGACCTACCAAGCATGGTATGGTGTACCGGAAGAATTACTTGCAACTAATAGAACTTACAACCCAGCAGGAACAGAAAAAGCAGATGCACCCTATGAGAATCAAACAGATAATTATACGCAAACACATTACCAATTGTTTTATAATAAGCAAGTCAGTAGCAATTGGAAATGGAATACTGCATTGTATTTAACAACAGGTAAGGGGTATTATGAAGAGTATAAAGCAGGGGTCAATTTTGCAGATTACAATATTGATATCAAAGGTAAAATAAATGTGCCTGCTGATTTAGTGAGAAGAAGATGGTTAGATAATCATTTTTATGGACAAATTGCTGCCCTCTCTTACATCGATAGCTTAAATGATTTGACCATCGGTGGCGGATGGAGTGTATACAATGGAATGCATTTTGGTACTTTACCCTATCTAGATCTAAGATTTGTACCTACCAATTATAGATACTATGATAATGATGCCATCAAAAAGGAAATGAATACCTATGTGAAATGGGAAAGGACATTAACAAAAAAATTTAAAAGCTTTATAGACTTACAATATAGATTTGTGAATCATCAAATGAATGGATTTACAAAAAATACTGCTTTGGAAATTGAAAGAAAATTTAATTTCTTTAACCCTAAAATGGGATTGACTTATAAAGCAAAGAATATCTTTTATTATACCAGCCTTGCAGTTGCTAATAAAGAACCTAATCGAGATGATTTTGAAGCAAGCATTACCGAACAACCAAGAAGAGAACAATTAATAGATTGGGAAACAGGATTTGAATTTAAAAAACCAAAGTATGCTATTAATGCGAATATCTACTACATGGATTATAAAGACCAATTGGTATTGACAGGTAAAATCAACGATGTAGGTGCCTATACAAGAATCAATGTTCCAAAAAGCTATAGAGCCGGTTTAGAATTACAATTTAAATATGCTTTGAATAAAAAATACAATACAAGTTATAGTATCACATTTAGTCAGAATAAGATAGAGGAGTTTACAGAATACATCGATGATTATGATACATACACGCAAGTTGAAATTCAGCATAAAAATACCAGTATTGCACTATCCCCTAGTTTAACAACGAACAGAACTTTTAATTGGAGACCAAATGATATGCTGAGTTTTTTCTGGACAACCAAATACACATCTAAGCAATTCCTTGACAACACACAAAACAAGGACAGACAATTAGATGCTTATTTTATCAATGATATCAATGCACACTGGACAATATTGAATAAAACAAAATTTACCATGCTATTGCAGGTTTACGCTAATAATTTATTGGATGTAAAATATGCACCCAATGGATATACGTATAGTTATATCTATGATGGTAGTTTAACCACTTCGAATAATTATTACCCAATGGCAGGTAGGAATTTTTGGGTAAGTTTAAAGATTGATTTAAAATAAAGCATCCCCCTCATAAAGCAACCCCTAGGTTAAACAAAAAAGGTCCTGAACTTTCAGGACCTTTTTAATATTGAATCATTGGATGATTATTTCTTCTCTTTGTCTACCTTATTAATGAAATCAATCAAGCCTTTGAAGTAGGTAGATTGATCGTCGTACATGGACATATGTGATCCTTTAGGGCAAAGTAAGAATGTACCCTTTTGTACTTTATTTGCAATCATTTCCATTGCTTTTGGATCCATCGTATCAAATGTTCCGCCAATACTAAGCGTAGGCACTTTTATTTTAGCAAGATCTGCTGTTCGATCCCAATTTTTTAATACGGCGTTTCCAACTACTCCAAATTCAGAAGGACCTTGCATTTTCAAATACAAAGGGTAATTCATTTTTGCAAAAGCACGTACTACAGGATCAGGCCAAGTTGCAGGAGGCATTCTCAACACATGTTCTGGATAATAATAATCACTTATCAACTTTAGATAAGCTGGATCGGTATATTGTTCTTTCGCTTCAAAGCCTCTGATTTGAGCCAATATTTCCTTAGGCAATTGTGGACCTAAAACCTCATTTGCATACTTTACATATTCAGGAATGGATGCCATCATATTGGAGATGATCAAGCCTTTTAAATGCTGTTGGTATTTTAATGCATATTCAATTGCTAAAATTCCTCCCCATGAATGACCTAATAAATAAAAATTATTGGAGTCTAAGCCAAGTGCTGCTCTCACAGTTTCAACTTCCTCTACATAACGTTCAATAGACCATAAACTACTATCATTTGGGTTGTCTGAATAAGCAGAACCCAATTGATCATAGTAATAATATTCTACCCCTTCTTGTGGAAGGAATGAATCAAAGCACTCAAAGTATTCATGCGTTGCGCCCGGACCTCCATGTAATAACAATACCTTTTTTGTAGGATTGTTTCCAACTCGCTTGGTCCATACTGTAAAATCCCCTTTATCTGTATGAATTGGAATACGTTGTACGCCACCAGACAAAATATCTGTTCTGCCGGTCGAGTCATGGTAATTTGAACTGGCTTCTGTTGAACCATTGTTACATGCTGCTAATGCGAATACATAGCAACAAACAAGTAATAGAATGATTTTTTTCATATGCTTGATTTTGATTATCCTGGAAATGATTCCTGCCATGCCAACATACCACCCACTACGTTCACTACATTTTTAAAACCATAAGGCTCCATCATCATGCAAGCCTGTCCACTTCTATTACCACTTCTGCAATACACATAAACAGTCTCTTCCTTTAAATGTTCCACTTCGTCTAACATTAAAGCTTGAACTAAACCAAGTGGCAGTAATTGACCACCAATATTGAATGCAGCGTGTTCATGTGGCTCACGAACATCTAATAAATTAAGTTTTTCACCAGCATCTATTTTAGCCTTTAAGTCGGCAACTGAAATTGTATTCATATATATTTGAATTTTTTAAATTAAAAAATACCACTACTGTTGGATAGAATCACGAATTGGTTTTACTGGGGCAACTTTATCCAATACCAAATTAATGGTAGCACCTTTGGACACCATATTCTGAATTGGCATCCCTAATGAATCTATTTGACTACCATAAGCACTTGGATTCTGGTCAAAAACAAATGCAGATGCACTATCTCCAATGGAACCATTCACAGCAACCACGCCAAGATTTAATCCTAAGCTCATCAACTGTGCCTTGGCCTGTTCATAAGTTAAGCCCACCAAGTCTGGCATGAACATACCCCCAGATGCACCTCCATCTCCTACTAAAAAATGTATCAAAGTGCCCGAAGGTATTTTTGAACCCGGAGCAATGGGTTGCCCATTGACTAATTGATCGATCACCACGTTTTTATTTTGATCTGGCACCATTTGTATGGAACCCAATCTTAATCCTAATACTTTTAAATAAGTTTCAGCGCTTTTAATTGAAAACCCAACAAGGTTTGGCATATCTACTTGAGGTGCAATCACGCGATTGATTGTCAAGTAAACTGTTCTTCCTTTTTTTACAACCTCATCTGCCTCTGGCGTTTGTCTTAATACTGCATTTCTGGCAAGGGTGTCTACATATATTGAATCTTGTAACTCCACATCAAAACCCAATGCAGTTAAATTTTTCTCAGCAGCGGCCACATCTAAACCTGTGACAGCAGGTACTTTCTCTGTTTCGCCATTACCAGTAATCCATCCCAAAGAGAAAAAGAAAATAACGAATAAGCAAATTGCTACTCCAAAGCCAATGAGCACATTCATCCACAATGGCTTTTTTAATATGTCGTCAATGAGTTTCAAATTGCTTGATTTATTTTTGTTCTAAACTATCTTCAATGATCCAACCATAAAAATCTGTTAGGTTCCATCCCATTGCTTTTACTTGCTGAGGGATCACACTTGCTTCACTTTGTCCTGGCACAGTATTTACTTCCAACATGTAAGCTTTTTCGGCTGCTTCGTCATAAATGAAATCGATTCTAACAACGCCTCTACAATTTAATATAGCATATACCTTTTGTGCTGCAGCCGTTAATGTATCAAACATTTTTGTAGTAATGTCTGCTGGTGTGATTTCTTTACTCTTGCCTTGGTACTTTGCCTCATAATCAAAAAACTCATTCTCTGTTTTGATTTCAGTAATAGGCAATACGGTAATTTTGCCTTTAGATTTAAATACACCAATGGTGAATTCTCTCCCACTAATAAATTCCTCTACTAATATCTGTGTGTCTTCTTTGAATGCTTTTTCTAATGCAGCAGGTAATTCACCCGCTTGATTCACTTTGCTGATCCCAAAACTACTACCCCCATTGTTTGGTTTCACAAATACAGGAAGTGAAAGATTAGATAATATTTGTTCAGGGCTTAAAGCTTGTTCTTTAAATAAGTGCAAAGATTTTGCAACACCAATGCCGCCAAATCCTGCAACTGCCACCGTATACCTTTTATTAAAAGTCAATGCAGAGGTAGCGGTATCACAACTTGTGTAAGGCAAGCCAATCATATCAAAATACCCCTGTAATTTTCCATCTTCCCCGGGAGTGCCATGAATACACATTAAAGCCACATCAAATTTAATTTTTTCAGCACCTTCTGTAACACTGAAATCAGCTTTATCAACAGCCACTTCTTCCCCAACTGCATTTTCATACCACCAACCTGTGGGATGGATGTCTATTTGATACACTTCAAATTTTGATTTATCCAATGCATTGAACACGGTCTTTGCACTTTTATAACTAATCTCGGCTTCAGAACTATAGCCTCCAGTAACCAATGCGACTTTTATTTTCATAGGATCCACTTTGTTTTGGTTCAATGCTGCGCCAACAATTTTGACAATAAAAAAAGGGAAATGATTCCCTTTTAAACCATTCAATTATAAATGTAATTTTTCTTTCTTAGCTAATAACTCATCTACTGTTTCTTTGTACAACTCGTCTGGTACACAACAGTCAACCGGGCAAACAGCAGCACACTGTGGTTCCTCATGAAAACCTTGACATTCTGTGCATTTGTTATGTGTGATATAGTAAGTATCCATTGCAACTGGTGCAATTCTAGCTCCTGCATCCACAGCTGTTCCATCCATTAAAGTGTAAGCACCTTTTAATGAAGTACCATCGGCCATGGCCCATTCTACTCCACCTTCATAGATTGCGTTATTTGGACATTCTGGCTCACATGCGCCACAATTAATACATTCGTCTGTAATTTTGATTGCCATAAAAAATATTTAAATTTTAGAATCGTACTTTT
>JBILIU010000005.1:0-25858 GCA_044368905.1 Sediminibacterium sp.
AGATTTGCAGCTTGATTAGGGCATTTATTGCTCATAAAGTATTGATAATTATGGCAGAAGTAAAAATTGGTGCAGAATATAACGAAGACTCCATTAGGTCATTGGATTGGAAGGAGCATATTCGACTTCGTCCAGGAATGTATATTGGAAAATTGGGGGATGGGTCTGCGCCTGACGATGGCATTTATGTATTGATGAAGGAGGTGATTGATAACTGTATCGATGAACATACTATGGGGTATGGTAAACAAGTTGAGATTGCGATCCAAGATAAAACCGTGACCATTCGCGACTTTGGTAGAGGGATTCCTTTAGGTAAGATTGTAGATGTAGTGAGCAAAATCAATACTGGGGCAAAATACGATAGTAAAGCATTCCAAAAATCTGTTGGATTGAATGGAGTGGGTACTAAGGCGGTGAATGCCTTGAGCGAAGACTTTGAAGTGACTGCTTATAGAGAAGGCAAGCAAAAATCTGCAAGCTTCAAAAGAGGTCAATTGATTCAAGAATCAAAGGAATCAAAAACCACAGAACCAAATGGCACATTGGTGGTATTTACGCCAGATGCAACCATCTTCAAGAACTACCATTTTATCTATGAGTATATTGAAAGTCAATTATGGAACTATTGTTATTTAAATGCGGGCTTAACGATTCATTTTAATGATAAAAAATATATCAGTAAAAATGGGTTACTAGATTTGTTAGAACGCAAGACTAACCCAGATGAATTAAGGTATCCAATCATACATTTGAGAGGGGAGGATATTGAAATTGCTATTTCGCATAACAATGATTATGGCGAAGATATTTTTTCATTTGTCAATGGTCAGTTCACTACTCAAGGAGGTACGCACCAACAAGCTTTTAGAGAAGCCTATGTGAAAGTGATTCGTGATTTTTATAAAAAAGATTACGAAGCATCTGATGTTAGAACAAGTATTGTAGCTGCTGTTTCTGTAAGAGTGCAAGAGCCGGTTTTTGAAAGTCAAACCAAAACAAAACTTGGTTCTCAAAATGTCGCTGATGGCGGGCCTAGTATGAAGAATTTTATCACAGAATTTTTAGCAAAAGAATTGGATAATTTTTTACATAGGAATCCAAATGTGGCAGATGCTTTAAAGAAAAGAATTGAACAAAATGAACGTGAGCGAAAAGAATTAGCCGGCATCAAAAAATTAGCCAATGAGCGTGCTAAGAAAGCCAATTTGCACAATAAGAAATTGAGGGATTGCAGAGTGCATCTAAACGATGAATTACCAACTAAGAATAAAGAGATCTTTATTTCTACTCAACAAAATAGCACCCTATTTATTACCGAGGGGGATTCTGCAAGTGGTAGCATTACAAAATCTAGGAATGTAGATACACAAGCAGTATTTAGTTTAAGGGGTAAGCCTTTGAATGCTTTTGGGTTGACAAAGAAAGTAGTGTATGAGAATGAAGAGTTTAATTTATTGCAACACGCATTAAATATCGAAGATGGGTTAGATGGATTAAGATATAACAATATTGTAATAGCCACAGATGCCGATGTGGACGGGATGCACATTCGTTTATTGATGTTGACTTTCTTTTTACAGTTCTTCCCTGACTTAGTAAAAAGAGGACATGTATTTGTTTTAGAAACACCATTATTCCGTGTTAGAAATAAACAAAAGACCATCTATTGTTATGATGAATCAGAAAAACAAAAAGCCATCAATGAATTAGGCAATAAACCTGAAATCACTCGATTCAAAGGATTGGGTGAGATTAGTCCAGAAGAATTTGGAAAATTCATCAATGCCGACATTAAATTGGCACCAGTTATTTTAGAACAAGGCGATCATATTCAACATTTGTTGGAATATTATATGGGAAAGAATACCCCAGAAAGACAGGAGTTTATTATCAATAATTTAAAAGTTGAATTAGACAAAGCAAATGATACACATAGTATTTAATACCGCAGATATAGCCGCTTTAGAGCAGGCTATAGAATTAGATGAATCTTTATCTGGTAAGATCATTGAGATCAAGGACGACTATGCTGTTGGCCCTTTATTGGATATTTATGAAACCGAAGGTTATCAAGCAAGAAGAGATTGGTGGAAAACTGTATTAGCGCATTCTCCTTATGAAGATCAATTAGATATTGTAGATGATAAATTAACAGTGCATCATTTAATCAATGCATTGACCCATGATGAAAATGAAATGATTTGGATTTGGATGGGACAAAATGCACATGATGTCTCAGGCTATTATTGGTTAATGAGTCAATTTAAAGAATACCAAAGCAGGATCCATGTATTGTATTTAAATAATCTGCCTTTTTTAAATGAAAAAGGTCAATTGTTTTATCCCACACATTTAAGTCAAATTCAACCTAAAGAGTTTTTGAAAGCAAAAAAATTAGCTAGGCCAATTACTTTAAGTGAGTTTGAATTGGATCCAGATGAATGGAAGAAGTTATGTCAAGAAAATGAAGGGGTAAGATTTTTAGAAGGGGGTAAGAAATTGGTGAGCATGCATGTAAGTTGTTACGATAAAGAAATTTTATCCTTGCTTACAAAGAATGCTCAAAAATTACCAAGTGCTTTATCCAATGTCATGGCTAAGCTAAAAGTGAAATTAGGAGATGCATTTATTGTAGCTCGTTTAAAGGCATTGGAAGAAGCTGGTAAAATAGTATTTGTTGGTAATTGGACGAAAGGCTGGAAAGATATGGTAGTTCAAATGCCTGGCGGATCTTCTATTGTAAATGAAACAGAAGCCTAAAAAATATGCCTATACAAGTGCACCCAATAGATGTAAAAGCAGTGGATGAACGTGGCGCATTGCATTATTTTGCGACAAATAGGAAGGGTGAATTCTTATTGGTCTACAGAAATGCTGGAACAATAAGTGGGCAACATTATCATAAAGGGATTTCGAAAGGTAAGAATCCAGAAGACATGCTTTTAGTGCAAGGAAAAGCAAATTTGCACTGGAAGGATTTAGAAACAAAAGAAGAAAAAACAATTCAATTGATTGCGCCAATAAGGGTTCAAATTCCTGCTAATATTTGGCATGAATTAACTGCAATCACAGATATTGTTTTTATTGAATTAAATAGTTTAAGTGAGGGCAGTGAAGATACCTTTCGGATCTAGTCTTTACGAATCAATATAGTTATGGCAAAAGAGAAAAATTTAAGTAGGGTCACAGAAAACGAATCTGGCGTCCAAGGACAGTATAAAAACTGGTTCTTAGATTATGCTTCGTATGTGATTCTGGAAAGAGCGGTACCTGCAATTGAAGATGGCTTAAAGCCTGTTCAAAGAAGGATCCTTCATGCCATGAAAGAAATGGATGACGGCAGATTCAATAAAGTGGCCAATATTATTGGACAAAGTATGCAGTATCATCCTCATGGTGATGCTAGTATTGGAGATGCATTGGTGAATATCGGGCAAAAGAATTTATTAGTCGAAACCCAAGGAAACTGGGGCGATGTAAGAACAGGTGATTCGGCTGCTGCTTCTCGTTATATCGAAGCTAGATTAAGCAAATTCGCACTAGAAGTTGCATTTAATGCAAAAACAACCGATTGGGCTTTGAGTTATGATGGACGTAAGCAAGAACCGGTTACTTTACCTATGAAGTTCCCACTTTTGTTGGCGCAAGGGGCGGATGGTATTGCAGTAGGTTTATCTACTAAAATATTGCCACATAATTTCAATGAACTATTAGATGCCTGTGTTAAACATTTGAGAGGTCGTAAATTCGAATTATTACCAGATTTTCAAACCGGAGGCATGGTAGATGCTTCGGCATATAATGATGGTAAACGCGGTGGTAAAGTTAGGGTTAGAGCACATATCGAAGAACTAGATAAAAAGACATTGGTCATTAAAGATGTACCCTACGGAGTGACAACTACTCAATTGATGGAAAGTATTACCAAGGCCAATGACCAAGGTAAAATTAAAATCAAAAAAGTAATTGATGTCACAGCCGCTCAAGTTGAAATTCAAATTGATTTAGCTGCTGGTATTTCACCCGATATTACCATTGATGCATTATATGCTTTTACAGATTGTGAAATTAGCTTATCACCCAATGCTTGTGTGATTGTGAATCAACGTCCTCAATTCCTTGGTGCAAGTGATTTATTAAAACATTCAGTAGACCATACCAAAGCGTTGTTAAAATCTGAATTGGAGATTCATTTAAAAGAATTATTGGATAAGTGGCATTTTACTAGCTTAGAAAAGATATTCTTTGAAGAAAAAATCTACCAGGAATTAGAGAAAAAACACCTTAATTGGGAAAAAGTGATTGATGCGATTGATAAAGCATTTGAGCCTTTTAAAAAGAAATTCAAAAAACCAATTGAAAGAACGGATTTGTTGAAGTTAACAGACAAGCCTGTAAGAAGAATTTATAAATTAGATATTGAAGACTTAATTGCTCAAATCAAATCAATCGAGGCTGAAATTAAAGAAGTCAAAAACAACCTCGAAAATTTAGTGGATTATGCGGTAAGTTATTATGAAAACTTACAAAAGAAATACGGCAAAGGCAAAGAGCGCAAAACAGAACTAAAAGAGTTTGACACCATTCAAGTGAAGCAGGTTGCGATTGCGAATACAAAGCTTTATATCAATAGATCTGAAGGCTTTATTGGTACAAGTTTGAAGAAAGACGAATTCCTATGTGACTGTACCGATTATGATGATATCATTGCATTTACCAAAGGAGGCACTATGAAAGTGGTAAAAGTTTCTGATAAAATATTTATTGGAAAAGATATCCTTCATGCTGCTGTATTCCAGAAAAATGACGAACGCACTACTTATAATATGATTTATGTGGATGGTATATCAGGTATTAGTTATGCAAAGCGTTTTAATGTGACTGGTGTTACAAGAGATAAAGAATATGTATTAGCAAAGAATTTAGAAAAATCTAAAGTGCATTATTTATCGATTAATGCAAACGGTGAAGCAGAATCGGTGAAAATAGTTTTGAGTCCAAACTGTAGTGCAAGAATTAAGGAATTTGATTTTTTCTTTGAAACTTTAGAAGTGAAAGGAAGAACTAGTGTAGGTAATCAGGTTACAAAATATCCTGTGAAGTTGGTTAAGTTAAAAGAAGCAGGTAAAAGTACTTTAGTTGGAAGAAAATTATGGTTTGACGATAAGTTTGGTAGATTGAATACCGAAGAGAAAGGATTGTACTTAGGTACTTTTGAAGACGAGAAATTAATCGTCATTTACAAAGAAGGTAATTACGAGGTAACCGATACAGAACAGACACAAAGGTTTGATCCTGAGAAAGTTATTTTTATGGAGAAATTCAATCCATTGAAAGTGATCACTGCTGTGTATTTAGATAAAGAAAAATTACAGTTCAATATCAAGCGTTTTAAAATTGAAACATCTACCCTTAAAACGCCATTTTCGTTTATTAAAGAAGGCAATGGCAATTATGTAGCTGCTGTGACAACACATGTTGAACCAATCTTAGTGGTAGAATCAGGCAAAGGGACACAATTGAGAAAAGCTAAGTTCAAAGTGAGTAAAATGGTAGATGTGATGGGTTCTAAAGCGGTTGGCACCAAATTGGTTGATTTTAGTAAATCCATCGAAATGCAATGGGAAAACAAAGTAGTCATCAAAGATCCTAACGACGAACAGCCAGAATTGTTCTAAATTTATATAAAACAAGTATATGTCAACCATCAATGTAGGTCAATTCAATCTAATGCGCGTAGACCGAAAAGTGGATTTTGGTTTTTATATGGACGATGGTGCCGAAGGGATTTTGTTGCCAAAAAGATTTGTACCCTCTGGTTTACAAGTGGATGATACCATTAGTGTGTTTGTATACCATGACTCAGACAATCGATTAATTGCAACGACCCAAGAACCATTTGCAGTTGTTGGAGACATAGCAGCTTTAAAAGTGGTTGATATTACGGGCCAGGGTGCTTTTTTGGATTGGGGCTTAATGAAGGATTTATTTGTTCCAGTATCGCAACAATTATCGAGTATGCGTTTGGGCGGGAAATATTTAGTCAAATTATATTTAGACAAACAAACTGGTAGGGTTGCTGCAACAGAAAAAATTGATAACCAAATTAGCAATGATATTCTGACAGTAAGAGAAGGAGAGAAAGTTAAATTACAAGTATACCGCGAGAGTGATATTGGGTATGTTGTTATAGTGAATCAAGTACACCAAGGATTGGTTTATAAAAACGAAGTGTTTACCCATTTGCATATTGGTCAAATGATTGAAGAGGGATTTGTAAAGAAAATTAGAGAAGATAATAAATTGGATATTGGTATTGGTAAACAAGGGGTGGAGAAGTTAGATGATGATCAACTTAAATTGATTCAGTTATTAAAATTGCATAAAGGTTTTTTACCGTATCATGACAAATCTTCACCAGAGGATATTTATGCTTTTTTTGGTATCAGTAAGAAAGCATTTAAAATGAATGTGGGGATTTTATATAAAGCAAAAAAAATAACTTTAGAAGAAGGAGGAATAAGATTAATCCCCGAAACGCCAGAAAAACCACAAACTGCAACAGTTACAGAAGCTTAAAATAAAATAGCTAAACACCATTTATTATTTACAATTAATTTCAATACTATGTCTAGAGAAGTTTTTATCGTAGCCGCAGTTAGAACTCCAATTGGATCTTTTGGCGGGTCATTAAAAAGTTTAACTGCAACACAATTAGGTGCTGTAGCGATTAAAGGTTCATTGGATAAAATCCAATTGGATATTAATTTAGTGGACGAAGTATATATGGGTTCTGTCATTCAAGCAGGACTGGGCCAAGCACCTGCTAGACAAGCAGCTAAATTAGCTGGCTTGCCTGATAAAGTGATTTGTACAACCATTAATAAAGTATGTGCTAGTGGTATGAAATCCATTGCATTGGCTGCTCAAAATATTCTTTTAGGTGATGCAGATATCGTTGTTGCAGGTGGTATGGAAAGTATGAGCAATGTGCCATTCTATAATATGCATCAACGTTGGGGTAATAAGTATGGTGATACTATTTTATTAGATGGATTGGCTAAAGATGGTTTAGTAGATGTATATGATCAAGTAGCGATGGGTAATTTTGCTGATTTATGCGCTACAGAACATCAAATTTCTAGAGCAGAACAAGATGCATTTGCAATTGGTAGTTATACAAAATCTCAGGCATCAATTGAGAAAGGATTGTTTGTGAATGAAATTATTCCAGTAGTGATACCTCAAAAAAAAGGCGATCCAATCACCGTTGACAAAGATGAAGAACCATTCAATGTGAAGTTTGATAAAATTGCAGGATTAAATCCAGCATTTAGTAAAACCGGCACTGTTACTGCTGCCAATGCTAGTACCATGAATGATGGTGCAGCAGCACTTATTTTAATGAGTGGTGAAAAGATGAATGCATTGGGTTTAAAACCATTGGCTAAAATCATGAGTTATGCGGATGCAGCACATGATCCTAAATACTTCACCACTGCGCCTTCATTAGCTTTACCTAAAGCCCTGAAAAAGGCTAATTTAACTTTAAACGATATCAGTTTTTTTGAATTTAACGAAGCTTTTTCTGTGGTTGGTGTGGTGAACACCAAATTATTAAATCTTGATTCATCTAAAGTGAACATTAGAGGAGGTGCAGTTTCAATGGGGCATCCACTTGGATGTAGTGGCGCAAGAATCATTGTGACATTAACACATATTCTACAAGACCATCAAGCAAAATATGGTGCTGCAGCCATTTGTAATGGAGGTGGAGGCGCTAGTGCAATGATTATAGAAAGGATTTAAGTTCATCCATCATAATACCATAGTGACTCTCATCATAAATGCATTCACCGTCTTTTATTAAAAGTATCTGTGGAGACTCATGATGCACTTGAAAGAAACTGGCTATCTCAGCAGATATGGCTCTATAATTCAATAGGTCTAAATAGTGGAAATCAACATTTTCAGGCACTTCGGCACGCTCGAAACGATCCAAAGCCATCCTACTAATACTGCATGTGGTACTATGTTTAAAGATTACCTGTGGGGTGTTAAAGGACGCCGCTTTAATTTGTTCTAATTGTTCTACCGCATTGATTGGATTCCAATTCATTTAAGCTGATTTAAGGTGCAAATTTACACCATTCTTTTGAAGTATTTTAACCTGAATCTGTTATTTTCAGTAGCTTATTGATTAACTTCGTTTATAAATATCCCTATGCGTTTACAACTTTCCCAGCCAATCTGTTTTATTGATTTAGAAACGACAGGTGTCAATGTCAGCACTGATAAAATTGTTGAAATTGCCATTGTAAAAATCATGCCAGATGGTTCAAAATCAGTAAAAAGAAAGTTGATCCATCCAGAAATGCCTATTCCTGCTGCTACCACAGCTGTTCATGGGATTACAGATGAAATGGTAAAAGATGCACCCACATTTAAACAAGTAGCCAACGAGATTAAGCAATTTTTAGAAGGGGCTGATTTAGCGGGATACAATAGCAATCGTTTTGACATCCCCATGTTAAACGAAGAATTTTTAAGAGCAGGCATTTCTGTTGATATAGAAGCCAGAAAATTACTAGATGTTCAAAAAGTATTTCATATGATGGAGCAGCGAACTCTAACTGCTGCCTATAAGTTTTATTGTGATAAAAGTTTGGAAGATGCACATACTGCCGAGGCAGATGCTACGGCAACCTGGGAAGTATTAGAGGCGCAATTAGAACGTTATCCTGTGATAGGTAATACAGTGGAGTCCATTGTGAAATTTACCGGAGAAGACCAAATTGTCGATTTTGCCCGAAGATTTATCATGGAAAACGGCGTTGAAATTTTCAATTTTGGCAAGCATAAGGGCAAGCCAGTAACCCAGGTATTAAAAGAGGAACCTCAATACTATGATTGGATGATGAAAGGGGACTTTGCTTTGCACACCAAACAGAAGCTAACAGAGATTTTAAATAGAACGATCTTAAATAAATAATTTATATTTAACCTACAATAAAGCTATTTTATTACTATATCCCCCCCCAATAAAAAGTGAAGAAAATTGTCATCATACCAACTTTTAATGAAAAGGAAAATATTGCAGCAATCATACATGCAGTGATTGTTCTTGGCAATCTATACCATGTTTTAGTGGTCGATGATGGTTCTCCAGATGGCACAGCTAACATTGTTAAAGAATTGATGCAAGCGCATCCTGATAAAATTTTTATCCAAGAAAGAAAAGGCAAGCTAGGGTTAGGTACCGCATATATACACGGCTTTAAATGGGCTTTAGAACATCAGTATGACTATATATTTGAAATGGACGCCGATTTCTCACACAATCCATTAGATTTAGATAGGCTATTAGCAGCATGTGAAAATGGTGCTGATGTCGCTATTGGTAGTAGGTATGTAAAAGGGGGCGCAACAGAAAATTGGCCAATTGATAGATTGATCTATTCAAAAGGAGGTTCACTCTATACAAGAATTATTACAGGTATGCCGGTGAAAGATCCAACTGCTGGATTCATTTGTTATAAGTGTAAAGTTCTTGCATCAATGCAATTAGATCATATTCAATTCATAGGATACGCATTTCAAATTGAAATGAAATTTGCCTCATGGCGTTTAGGTTTTCAATTAAAGGAAGTACCTATCACATTTATTGATAGAAAAATTGGCGTAAGCAAGATGTCAAAAGGTATCATCAAAGAAGCTGTGTTGGGCGTACTAAGTATGCAATGGCAATCTTTTACAGGTCGTTTTATCAAACAAATTAAGCGTGAGCAGTCTTAAGCGATCTTTAATACAATTACATGTATTTGTTTTTTTGGCTGGATTAACAGCACCTATCGGCAATTTGATTCAATTGAATGGCTTATACATTGTGTTTTATAGAATTTTATTGACAGTGCTTGCGCTATTCCCAATATACTTATTGCACCAACAGCCAAACAAAGTGCCATTCAAGGAAAAAGCATGGCTGATGTTCATTGGTGTACTTATTTCAATTCATTGGGTTTGTTTTTATGGAAGTATCAAGTTGGCAAATGTCTCTGTTGCATTGGTTTGTATTTCCTGCGTAGGACTTTTTACTGCAATACTTGAACCATTATTTTTCAAAACAAAATTCATCTGGAATGAATTATTAATTGGTTTACTAAGCCTAATTGGGATATTATTTATTTTTCAATTTGATATTCAGTTTAGAACGGGTATTTTGGTTGGATTAGTTTCAGCTTTATTTGCATCTATTTTTACCATTTTTAATAAAAGATTAACCGCTCAATACACGACTCAAACTATCCAAACTTTTGAGATGCTAGGTGGTTTAGGCTTTCTTGCGATTGTTATATTAGGGATCAATCAATACCAACATAGCACATTTATTCTGCCAACTCAATCTGACTGGTTCTGGCTTATCATTTTGTCTTTGGTATGTACCGTATTAGCTAATCATTTGATGCTCAGCGCACTCAAAAAAATCAGTGCATTTACCCTAAATGTTTCACTTAATCTAGAGCCAGTGTATGGAATCATTATTGCCATCATTTTGTTTCAAGAACACAAACAAATGGGAATGGGGTTTTATATTGGAATGAGTTTAATCGCCATATCTGTCCTACTTCAGATGCTTCGTGTTTTGCGTCAGCAAAAAACAAAATAGATCCCTATTTTAATTAAAACTTATCGTAAATTAGGTACTCAAATAAACCTATATGAAGCGAATTGTTTACTCTATTTTCTTGCTATTTGTATCAATCAATAGTCAAGCGCAAAAAAAACCTTTAGATCATACCGTATATGACCAATGGCAGTCTATAAGAGAAGTGTTATTGTCAAATGATGGCAATTGGATGTCTTATACAGTTGCCCCACAAGAAGGGGATAATATATTGTTTGTAAAGCATCTTAAAACAAATCAAACATTTAATATTGAAAGAGGAGCACAAGCAAAGTTTTCAGAGAACAATGCATTTTTAATTGCTAAAATCAAACCTAAGTTTGATGAAACTAGGAAAGCTAAGATTGGCAAGAAGAAGCCAGAAGAAATGCCAAAAGATAGCTTGATTATTTTGACATTAGCCACTGGTAATATCAAAATAATACCAGCAGTTAAAAGTTTTCAAATCCCTGAACTTGGAAATGATATCATTGCTTATTTAAGTGATCCCAAAACAGATATCAAAAAAGAAGGTTCAAATCTTTATTTTAGAGACTTGATTTCAGGCCAAGAAAGGGTTTTTAATAATATTACAGACTATGCTATACATCCTAAAGGCGAAGGTCTAATGATGTATCAAGTCAAGACTAAATTAAATGAAGCCAAAATACTTTTAGCTTCCATTGCAGATACAAACTTAAAAACGATTAACAGTCGTTTTTACACTGCAACTAATTTTACATGGGATGAAGAGGGTAAACAATTAGCCTATTTAATTGAAAGAGATAGTACAGACAAAGCATTACAAAAAAATTATACCCTTGCTTTTTATACGCATGAAATGGATTCGGCCAAATTTGTGATGAACAGAACAGATGTCGCAATGCCAAATCAATATACAATTGGTGGGGATAAGAAAATAAATTTTAGCAAGTCTGGCGCTTTATTACTTTTTGGTGTACAACCTATCTTGCCTGTGAAGGATACAAGCTTACCAGAATTTGATAGGGTAAGCCTAGATATCTGGAACTACACCGATGCTAATTTGCAGTCTACTCAATTAAAAAGTCTTGAAACTAGTTTAAAAAGCACAGAGGCAGTCATCTATAAACCTTCTAGTAATGTATTCACCTATCTAGGAAAAATCAATGACCGTCAAATTCAAATGACAATGGAGGGGGATGGACCAATAGCGATTGCCAATATTGATTCAAATTTTACCATTGCAAGCCAATGGGAGGGTTATGGGAAAAGAGATTTATATGCATTGAATACCATGACGGGTCAAAAACAATTGATTCAAAAAGGACTAAAGAGCAGTTTAGTCACTCCATCCTATGATGGCAGCTTAGTGGTATTTTACGATGAAATATCAAAACAATTTAAGTCTTACAATACAACCACATTGCAGACCAAGCAAATTGCAAAAGACATTCAATTTCCATTGTATGACGAAGACAATGACGTGCCTGATGAACCTAATGCTTATGGCATTGCAATGTGGATGGACAATCATAAAAGTTTTATCCTATATGATCGTTATGATCTTTGGTTGGTAGATGCCACTGGTTTAAATGCATCTCAGCTTTTAACCAAAGGCCGCGCTTCTAAAAATGAATACCGATTTGTGAATTTAGACGCAGATAAAAAAGTGATTGGATTTAAGGATCAAATTTTATTAAGGGTGTACAACGAGATCAATAAAAACGAAGGGCTTGCTGTTTTAGATTTATCGAATAAATCTTTATTTACGATGACTGATATTCCAATGCATTTAACCACAATTGTAGGTGCAAAAAAATCAAATCAATTAATTGTATTACAAGAAGATGAAAAAAATGCAGCAAATATTTATCCTTATACATTTACTAATCAAAAACAAAGTTCCGTTGCACTCACTTCAATCAATCCACAACAAGCCAATTACAATTGGATGCAATCTCAATTGGTTAAATGGAAAGCTTACACAGGTAGAACGGCAGAAGGCGTTTTATACTTACCAGAAGATTTTGATGCTAAAAAGAAGTATCCAATGATTGTCTATTTCTATGAACGAAACAATCAAACCCTTCATAATTATTTGCCTCCTTCTCCAACACCTTCTAGATTGAATATTCCATTCTTTGTAAGCCGAGGCTATGTTGTATTTGTACCAGATATTTGGTACAAGAAAGGCTATCCTGGTCAAGGTGCTTATGATTATATTTTAAGTGGAACCAGGGCAATGGTACAAAAAGGCTTTATTGATAGTACTAGAATTGGCTTACAAGGTCAAAGTTGGGGAGGCTATCAAATTGCTTACTTAATTACTAAAACCAATTTATATGCTGCTGCATGGGCAGGTGCCCCGGTTGTCAATATGACAAGTGCTTATGGTGGCATTCGATGGGGGGCTGGAATTAATAGACAATTTCAATATGAAAAAACACAAAGTAGAATAGGCGCAAATTTATGGGAGCGTCCAGATTTATACATTAAGAATTCACCATTATTTGAATTGAATAAAGTGAAGACCCCAATTGTAATTATGAGCAATGATGCAGATGATGCTGTGCCTTGGTATCAGGGTATTGAAATGTTTACAGCTTTGCGTAGATTATCAAAGCCTATCTGGATGCTAGTATACAATAATGAAGCCCATAATTTAGTTGAGCGAAAAAACAGAAAAGATATTCAAATTAGAGAACAGCAGTTTTTTGACCATTATTTAAAAGGCGCACCCATGCCAATATGGATGTCTAAAGGGGTACCTGCCATCATGAAAGGAAGAGACTTAGGACTAGGTTTATGATACAAACATGATTTTAATACCTACTAATTACAAAAAAATAAAGCCCCAAATTGGGGCTTTATTTTTTATAGGAAATATTTCATTTACACATATTGAAACCATTGTCTATTTTGATCCCATTGTTCAAATGCTTTTGCGACTGCTGATAAGAAACTAGAACCCATCGCACCATCTACAATTCTATGATCATAGCTCATAGATAAGTACATCATGTGACGAACAAGTATAGCATCTCCAGAAGGTGTTTCTATGACTACTGGGCGTTTTTTAATAGCCCCTAATGCTAATATAGCAACTTGTGGCTGAGGTATAATTGGCGTGCCCATAATAGATCCAAATGTACCTACATTGGTAACTGTAAAAGTACCGCCTTGTGTGTCCTGAGGTTTTAATTGATTGTTTCTAGCTGCGTTTGCTAAATTATTAACTGCTTTACTCAATCCAACAATACTCAATTGGTTCGCGCCTTTAATCACTGGAACAATTAAGTTACCTGAAGGTAGGGCAGTCGCCATGCCTATATTGATATCTTTCTTTAAAATAATATTATCACCTTGTAAACTACAATTGATGTATGGGAATTGCTCTAACACTTTTGCAATACACTCCATGAACATTGGCGTAAAAGTCAATTTAGTACCTTCTCTTTTTTCAAAAAGTTGTTTTACTTTTTCTCTCCATACAACCATATTGGTTACATCTGCTTCCACAAATGAAGTAACATGCGGACTTGTTTGTACACTTTCAACCATATGCTTTGCAATCAACTTACGCATACGATCCATTTCAATAATTTCGGTATTGCCAGTAATGATTACCTCGTCTGGACTTGCAAATTTACCAGCACCATTTGATGTATTAAATCCATAGTCTGCAGGAGGGAAAGTATTTGTACTATTTGTATTTGGAGTTTGAATTTGAGCAGCAGATGCTTGATTTATCACTGGCGCTTGAATATGTCCAGCTTTCTTCTGTGCAACATATTGAAGGATATCTTTTTTAGAAACACGTCCCTGACTTCCTGTGCCTGGAATATTTTGTAATTCATTCAAACTAATCCCTTCGTTTTGTGCAATATTCAAAACCAATGGAGAGAAGAATCTTGCTTCATTTGAATTTTCTTGTTGTATTTCAACATTCGGAGCAACAGGTGTGAAAGGCACTTCTGCTGCAATAGTCTCAGCTGGTTCATTATCCTTGATGATTGTTGTTGCCTGAATGGTTTCAGCTTTTGGTGTGGATTCAATACTACCACTTGTTTGTATTCTTGCAATTACAGTTCCAATAGGCACGACTGCATTGACTTCAAATAAAATTTCTACAATGGTACCAGCAGTACTTGAAGGTATTTCGCTGTCTACTTTATCTGTAGCAATATCAAGTAAAGTTTCATCTAATTGAATGGTATCTCCTACAGCTTTATGCCATTTTAAAATGGTTGCTTCCATGATACTTTCACCCAATTTTGGCAAAATCAAGTCAACTACAGACATAGGGAATAATTTTAGCAAAAATAAGACTAAATCTTATTGATTATGAGTAACCTAAGTAAATTTATAGCTTGATTGGCAGTTACTTCTATATTCTTTTGACGATTAAATCGGAGGTAAAAGACTTTAGAAACCACTTTTTCTTTATTGGCTACCCCAATCCAGACCATTCCAAGTGGTTTTTCGTCAGTTTGCCCAGATGGGCCCATGATTCCACTGACTGAAATTCCAAAATCAGTGTTCATTTTTGACCTTATAGCTAGAGCCATTTGTTCTACAGCTTCTTTACTAACTGCACCAACCGTTTTTAAGATACTAGTTGGGACGTCTAAAAACTCGGTTTTGATACGATTGTCATAACTCACAATACTTCCTGTAAAAAAAGTGGATGAACCAGCATGTTTGGACAAAAGATGGCCAATATATCCTCCAGTACAACTTTCTGCGGTCGAAACGGTGTGGTTTTGCGCTTTCAAAAGTCGTCCTACCACCACTTCTATTGTTTCATCTTTATCTGTAACAAGGTGCTCTTTTACTTGTTCCTTTAATTGTTCAAATAACGCATCTAATTGACTATTCAGACTAGCTGCATCATTACTTTTCCCTGTCAATCTTAACCTTACCATACCATAGGAGGGTAGGTAGGCTAATTTGATATTTTCGGGAAGATTTGTTTCAAATGCTTGGATAGATTCAGCTAAGAAGGACTCTCCAACACCAGCTGTAAGCAATGTCCTATGCGCTATTACGCCTAATTTAAGTCTTTCAAGTATTATTGGTAAAACCTTTTCATTCGTTAACCATTGCATTTCGTGGGGCACACCTGGTAATGCAAAAATTAGACTGTTGTTTTTCTTAAAGAGCATACCTGGTGCAGTACCTGTTTGATTGAATAAAACCTCGCAAACATCTGGTACTTCTGCTTGTTTTCGATTTCTTTCAATCATTGGTCGCTTGTGAACCTGCTCAAAAATATAAGTGATATGGTCTAAAGTAGGTTGGTCTAGCATCATTTTTCCTCCAAAATATCGATTCAACAAAGGTTTGGTGATATCGTCCGCAGTTGGTCCTAATCCTCCTGTAATAATTACAATCTGACATTTTTCAATGGCCGTATCTAAAGCATTGGTGATAGATTGGGCCTCGTCTCCAACCGCAATTCTTTGATGCACTTGCACACCAATTGAATTTAACTTTTGAGCGATATATGCACTATTGGTATCAATCACTTGACCTATTAATAATTCGTCTCCAATGGTGATAATAGTAGCCTGAATTTGATCCATCATATATATGCTTCAATTTGGTTGCAAAGTAAACCCAAAAAAGGCGGTTTAACTAAAATAGACGCTTAGTTTTTCCTTCATATGAGCAGGCATTTCGATTTTATTATTCATTGAGGCATCCATAAAATAAAGTTTAACCTGTCCAACGGTTAAAAGCTTTCCAGCTTCATTGTAAACTTCTTGGTCAAATATAATTTTATGGTCGGTTGGTAAGGTCTTAATCTGACTTTTAATGGTAATTAGATCGTCGTATTTAGCTGGTCTTAAATATTTAATACTAAGCTCTACAACAGGTAGAATGATGCCCATATCCTCGATATCCTTGTAGGATACTCCAAGATGACGAATCGCTTCAACACGACCTATTTCAAAATACATAGCATAATTGCCATAATACACCACATCCATTCTATCGGTTTCCGCATACCTAACCCTTACTGTTGTTGAATGTTCATACATATTTATTGCTTTTGTTGACAAATTTAAGGATTGTATCTGTTTTTCCACAATAACCTTATTTAACGAAGCGTTTTATAATCAAAGTGTATTTTTATAATACTATCCTACTAAACAACGGCTCCTATGTTAAAACACATCAAAAAAGCAAGTCCAATCCTGTTGCTTTTAAACTTTACCTTGCTTTTCACTGCCCCTGTATCAAGTCAATTAATGCATTTTGAGGCACCACTTAGTGAATTATATCAAAATGGATTAAAATCCCTTCAGCAAGGGGATAGTTTAGCTGCCTATCAAACCATACAATCAGCTCATTTTTTTGAGCCAAATGCTGTTGATATTGCTTTCCATTTCCATTTATTATCAGTGGCTTTAGATAAATCATATGCAGTTCAGCAAGCCGAAAATTGGTTAAAAAATAATTCAAATAAGATCTATCATTCTAGATTGAATTTTGAATTGGCAAAATACTTCTTTAGAAAACAACAAGTAGATGCATCCATTCAAGCGTATCAAAAAATAAGTATAGATGACCTTCAAAATAAGGAACTGGCTTTAATGCAGTTTCAATTGGGATATTTGTATTTCAAAAAAGGGGATTGGGATCAATCTACAAGTTATTTAATGAGTATAAGACAAGTGCAAACTAGCCCGTTTTATACCGATGCAAACTATTATGCAGGCTTTGTTGCTTTACAACAAAAAGATTTCAAATTGGCATTAAACTGTTTTAAAATTGCAGAACAAAATAAAGCTTACAGCACATTAACCCCATTTTATATCAGTCAATTGTATTATTTTTTAGGGGATGTAGATGCAGCAATCAAAAATACAGCACAAGCATTACAAAAAAATGGACAGTATTACACCAACCAATTAGCTCAATTAATGGGGCATTTATTATTTGAGCAAAAACAATATGAAAAAGCATTGCCTTATTTAGCAAATTATGTGCAATCTCAAAAACAAGTTGAATCACAGGATTTATACCAATTGTCTTTTTGTTATTTTCAAGCACAGCAATGGAATGAAGCGATACAAGGATTTAAACAATTAGCGAATGTTGAGGATTCATTAGGTCAAAATAGTATGTATTTATTGGCAACTTCTTATTTAAAAACAAATAATAAATTAGGAGCTAAAAATGCATTTTTTCTTTGTGCTACTAAAAGCCAGAATTTAGCTCAGAAAGAAATTGCCTTATTTAATTATGCAAAATTGTCGATTGAATTAAAAGAATATAGTGTTGCCTTACAATCGGTGGAAAAATTTACACAAGTCTATCCTAATAGTGTATATAGTAATGAAGCTAAAAGCTTGTATGTAACCGCACTTGCATATAGCAATGATTTTAATAAGGCCTATGAAGCCTATCAAAAAATGGATTCATTAGATGAGGCACTTTTGAAATTATACCCTAATATATTATTTGGAAAAGCTGCACTTTTGATCAACGATGGCCAGAATGAAAAAGCATATGAGCTTTTCTCTCAAGTTAAAAATTTACCCTATAATAAGCACGTTTTAGCACAAACCTATTTTTGGATTGGAGAACTTGCCTATAAAATGGGTAGAATAGATGAGGCGATAGAACATCTAGAAAAATATATTTTAGACCCTATTGAAATTGGTGAAATCACAAAAAAACATGCAAATTATACATTAGGATACTGCCATTTAAAAAATAATAATTACACAAAAGCACTTCAATTATTTACAATTGCTGCAGATTTTAATCCATATACCGAATCTTCTGCTTATCAGAAAGATGCATTGGTTCGTTTATCAGACTGTCAATTCATGACAAAACAATACAAGCAAGCATTGAAATCTTACCAAAAAATCATTGATTTAGGTTGGAATTTTGAAGATTATGCCACTTTACAAAAAGCAATCATCTATGGAGCGCTTGGTTTAAATAAAGAAAAGCTTAAAATATTGAATAGCTATGATACTGAATTTAACCAGTCTAAGTATTTAAGTGATGCTAGAATGGAATTAGCAGATACCTATACAAGTAAAGAACAATTTCAAGAAGCAATCACGCCATTGTCAAAAGTTTTAATAGACAATAAGGCTACAGAATTTTATCCAATGGCCTATTATAAATTAGGTATTGTGTATTTTAATTTGAATAAGAATCAAGAAGCCTTGCAAAATTTTAAATCATTGTATAGTGCTTATCCAAATTCAGAAGAAAGTGACAATGCATTAGAGTACATCCGAAATATTTTTGTAGAAGAACAACAGCCAGAAGCTTATGTTCAATTTATGAATGATTTTGGAAAACCATTGTCATTCAATGAACAAGATTCACTGATGTATCGAGCAGCAATCATCCAATATGAAGACAAAAAGTATAGTAATGCTACTAATGGTTTTAGAAAATACTTAGAAGGTTACCCTGAGGGTAAGTATCAAATGAACGCAATGAATTACTTAGCGGAAATGGCCTATTCACTTGATCAATATGATACAGCTGCAGTATATTTTGGGAAAATAGCAAATAAAGCACCCAATCAATTCTCTGAAAGAGCAGCCATTACAGCAGCTAGATTGTATTATTTTAATCTAAAAGATTATGTAGGTGCAGAACAATACTTTAAAATAGTGTTACAATATGCAACACAACAAGAGCAAAAAAATGAAGCAATCAAAGGGTTATTAAGGTGTCAATACAAGGCTGAAAATTGGATAGAAGCCTCCAAGACAGCAGTGCTTATATTAGCTGATAAAAATAGTGCTACGGATGATGTGTTGATGGCAAATATGGCTTTGTACCATCAGACGATTGCTCAAAAAGATACCATTAGCGCACTGCAAATTCTAAATACAGTTTTAAAATCAAATAGTTCAATGTACACTGCCGAGGCGCACTACTTAACTGCATATATCTATTTTAATCAACAAAAATACAATATTGCAGAAAAGACCGCCTTTGATGTCATTAAAAAACAAGCTTCATATGAATTTTGGGTGACTAAAACATACATTTTATTAGGGGATATCTACTTAGCACAAAATGATAGTTTTAATGCAATTGCAACCTATAAAAGTATAGCTGAAAATGCAACCATACCAGCTTTACAACAAATTGCTTCAGATAAACTGAAAGCAATCACTGAAACCATTAAAGCTCAATAACACAAGATTATGAAATCAATAATAAGATACGGACTATTAGCAATAGCTTTAATTTGTTTTAGTAATATGGGCATTGCTCAGAAAAAGAACAAAAAGAAAGCAACAACTTCTATTAGTGCAAAAAAGAAGAAAAAGCCAAATAAGAAGAAGTCGAATATAAAAACGAGTGCTAGAAATATACAAACAATCAAAAATAGACCTATTGTAGCTAAATATAATGTGGTTGATACAGCCATCCAGTTAGTTCCTACAACAAGTTTACCATTTAAGAAGTATACAATTGATAGTATCCCAGAAAAAGTGGTAACTATCGTTTCTGCATTCAGACCTCAATTAAAAAATATAGCAAAAATTGGATTTTTAAATGCAACAGCATTGGTAGATACCAATTCAGTTCTTTTTTCTTATCAGGTTCCAAGCCAGAATTTAAGTTTTCAATATCAACCAATTGCCTTGGTGCCTAGGGCTATTAAATTTGATTCAATTAATGCAATAAAACAATCCGCCAAAGTAAAAATTGGTATGGGTAATTATTTTAATCAATTCATTCAATTAGAAGGTGCTTTGGTAGATCAAAAAGCACAACAACATCATTTAAGTATCATCAATGAATCCATTGCAGGCCCGCATCCTATTCAAAAATGGAATACGTTTGGGCTTAATTATAATGGGAGTTATTCAATGGATAAAAACAAGATTTTAAACACACAAGTTTATTTCAATCAATCCAATAGGTATCGTTATGGATTAGTGCCTGATACAACCATTTTACCACTTAAAAATTTCGAACAAAAATTGACAGTTATTGGAGTAAATTTTTCACTTGTAAATAAACAAGTAGTATCTAATCCATTCAATTATGCACCTATTTTAAAATTCAATCATAGTAATTTAATCAACCAAGCAAACAACCTCGTAATAGATTTATACAGCCCAATCATGTATAGCCTAAAAAATAATATAAAATTGCATGCTGATTTAAATTTTAGTTTCAATCAATATAATCCAGTAAACAGGAACTCTAGTAATAACACCATCCTTCAATTTGATCCATCCCTTGAATTAAATAAAACTCAATATCGATTAAATATTGGAGTAAGGCCAACTATCGGAAATGGTGATTTTACATTGTACCCTAAAATTGAATTGACTAAAAAATTAAAAGATACCAATTATGTATTAGATGCTGGTTGGAATACTAGTGTAATCAATAATCAACTTATTCAATTAATTGGTCAAAATCATTGGATCTCCGCTCCTAATAGTATGCCAATTAGTTCAAAAGAAAATAAATACTTGAATGTACAGGTGACAGTGAGCAAGCGATTAAATTATGGGTTCAATATGGCTTTAAATGATTATCGTGAACTACCATTTTTCAATCAAACTAAACAAATGAATAAACCAATTCAAGAAGGTTTAAAATTTGATGTATTATTTGAAAAAAGAGCTATAGCCATTGAATTGGTTGGTAATTTAAGGTATCAATTTAGCGACAAATTATTATGGAAAAATAACTTTAAATATATTCAATTTAATTTGATTCGTGAGAATACACAAGCCTGGGGGATTCTGCCTTTTGAATTCAATTCTCAATTGAATTGGGTATTCAATAAAAAGCTCCTATTGGATGCTTCTGGACAATTTTGGACTGGATCTAAAACCAGTGCTGGATTGGGGAATGCTTACCAATTAAACAATACCTTTGTACTCAATGCAGGAATGCAGTATACCATTTCAGACCATTGGACTTTCTGGGGAAAAGGGGAGAATTTACTAGACCAACAATACCAACGTTGGGCAAATTATCCATCTTTAGGAGTACAAATTGTTGCTGGAATACAATATAAATTTAGAAAATAATGATGCTTACAATTTTAGAAAAATATTTTTTGGAGCATGGGCTATTGGTTTTACCAGGTATAGGACATTTAAGGATGCACCAGACAGATGCCATTCAATTGAATGGTCAATTCCAACCACCAGTGCATCAAATTGTATTTGATGCAATTATTGAACCAACAACTAAACCGAATAAGTTATTTTATATTTATTTGTCTGATCATTTAGATTGTACCGTTGAACAAGCCATCATTGATTATGCAGCATATTTTACAAATCAATTATCAGCTTCTAATCTAGTTAATTTAGGTAATTTAGGACAATTGAATATTCTAAATGATGCTTATATTTTTGAGTCTAATTTTAATAGTGCTCATTATTTTCAACCAATCCATCTGGATAAAGTACAAATAGAAGACCAGACTGAAAATAACTTCAATACTTCATCCAAGCAATGGTGGGTCTTGCCGCTGATTATTGCCATAATCGCTATTGTAGCAATTCATTTAAAATAAAAAGTATGAACTGTCCAGTTTGCAATCATTCCAATCCACAAATCGCAATAGAAAGTCAAGACTTTTCACTAACGCAAGCATCCTTTTCAATTTTGCATTGTACCCATTGTACTGTAAGATTCACATCACCTTTACCTGGTCAATATGAAATAGGGCAGTATTATCAATTCGAAGAATACATTTCACACACGGACGTAAAAGAGGGATGGATGAACCGACTATACCATCTTATTCGAACAAAGACATTAGCGCAAAAAACGAATTGGATTCAATCACTCTTTACTGGACATAAGGGACATTTATTAGATATCGGTGCTGGTACAGGCGCTTTTGTACATGCAATGCAACATAAATCCTGGAAAGTAACTGGATTAGAACCAGATGCAGCCACTAGAGAAAGGGCGTACGAAAATTATAAACTGCATTTACAATCAACTGATGCCATTTATGAATTACCTGAAAATGAGTATGAAGTGATTACAATGTGGCATGTTTTAGAACATGTACACGCGCTTAAACCCTATTTAAATCAATGTTTTAAAAGTTTAAAGCAGCATGGTAGATTAATCATTGCGGTGCCAAATTATACTAGCTTTGATGCTTCCTATTATAAAAAATATTGGGCAGCTTATGATTTACCAAGACATTTATACCATTTTTCTCCAAAATCAATGACAATACTATTGAATGAAATAGGCTTTGAAATCGTTTCCTTAAAGCCAATGTGGTATGATAGCTTCTATGTAAGCTTACTAAGTGAAAAATATAAAGAGTCTGGGAAACTAGGCAAGCTATTAGCTGGATTTGTAGGTTTAATCTCTAATTTAATTGCAATTAGAAATGCTTCAAGATGCAGTAGTATCATCTATGAAATTAAAAAGCAATCCAATTCAAGTAATAATTAGCGTAATTAGTTCAATTTAACTTCTACAATAACTGGCCAACATTTCCCTGTTAAAAAATAGGTGTTGGTAGATTTTTTATACGCAATTCCATTTAGTACGAACCCAGCATCAATCGTTAAAGGGTTATAAGATACTTTTGATTGTGCAAGTAAGTTGCTACAATCTATTTTATTCGTTATTCTACCAGTATTTGGATCAATTACAACGATATCATTTTGTCCATATATATTAGCAAAGATCTTACCATCTACATATTCCAATTCATTAAGCATACTTTGGTAGCCATATTCATTATAAACACCTAATGTTTTTTGAATTGAAAAATCAGTTGGATTTACAAAATATAGGTTACTGCTTCCGGTAGAGACAATTAATGCCGTATCATTATGTGTCAATCCCCATCCTTCATAAGGCCAATTGAGTGTATTGATTTTTTTGAATGTGGTTGCGTCATAAACAAAAACAGCATGCTCTTCCCAGGTGAGCTGATAAATTTTACCATCAAAAACTGTAATGCCTTCGCCAAAATAGGGGAGCTCTAGCTTTAGCTTCTTGCCAAATGGTTTTAATTGCTCATCCATTTGATACAGCACACTTTTTCCTCTTAATCCAGTGCCTTCAATCAATCTATTATTATACCATACCAATCCTTGGGTATAGGCAGAGGTATCATGAGGATATACTTTTTGTATGGAGTAATTTAAAGCTGTTGGGGCGGCAATAGCAGTATTGCCAACAGCATCATTGCTGCTAGTAGCATTGTGAGTATTCTCTGTATTGTTGCAAGCAATTACAAATAAACCAAAACCTACTACTACATATTTTTTCATGCTTTATTAAACGTTAAATCTAAAATGCATTACATCTCCATCTTTTACAATGTATTCTTTCCCCTCAATTCTTAATTTACCATTGTCACGGCAAGCAGCTTCACTTTTGAATTTAATATAATCATCAAATGCAATGACTTCTGCTTTAATAAATCCTTTTTCAAAATCTGTATGAATCACACTTGCAGCTTGAGGTGCTTTCCAGCCAGAACCTATTGTCCAAGCACGTACTTCTTGCACACCAGCTGTGAAATAGGTCTCTAATTTCAATAATTTATAGGCTGTTTGAATCAATCTATTTAATGCAGGTTCCTTCATTTGGTATTCTTCCATAAATAAAGCCTTGTCATCTGGGTCTTCCATTTCAGAAATTTGCGCCTCGATATTATTACACATCACAATCACTTCGGCACCTTCTTGTTTTGCCATGGCAACTAATTGTTCAGAATAGACATTGCCTGTATGCATGGATGCTTCATCCACATTGGCTACATACATGACAGGTTTAGCAGTCAATAAAAAGATATCCGCAATGGCAGCATGATCCTCCTTTGATAAATCTAAAGAACGGATACTTCTTCCGTCTTCTAAATGCGCTTTACACTTTTGTAAAACTTCTAATTCCACTTTTGCTTTCGGATCTGTTTTGGCCATTTTCTCCGAACGTTGCATCTTTTTCTCAACACTATCTAAATCCTTTAATTGTAATTCTGTTTCAATAATGTCTTTGTCCCCAATTGGATTGATTTTTCCTTCTTCTCTTAATACATTTTCATCTTCAAAACAACGGATCACATGTATAATGGCACTCACTTCTCTAATATTTGCCAAAAATTTATTACCTAATCCTTCGCCTTTGCTTGCACCTTTCACTAAACCTGCAATATCCACAATTTCTAATTGGGTTGGAACGACTCTTGTTGGATTTATCAATTCAGCCAATTGAGCTATTCGTGTATCGGGTACATCTACTAGACCAACATTTGGTTCGATAGTACAAAAACGATAATTACTTGCTTGTGCTTTTGCACTATTACTCACTGCGTTAAATAAGGTTGATTTGCCAACGTTAGGTAAACCCACAATGCCTGCCTGTAAAGCCATGTTATTTTAGATTGTTAAGGATGCAAAAATACAATTCTAATCGCAAAATGGGCTATATTAGTACCATAAACAATTAGATATGGCATTGAATATCATCTGGATCGCATTTTTTGTAATTGCTTTTGTTGTGGCACTCTTTAAATTGATCTTTTTAGGTGATACAGAGATATTTAAGCTATTGGCAGATGGTTTATTTGATTCAGCAAAATCATCGGTAATTGATGTGGCTTTCCCTTTAGCAGGTACCATGGTCTTCTTTCTAGGGTTGATGAATATTGCAGAAAAAGCAGGGGCGATTCAAAAACTGGCTAAATGGATGAATCCATTCTTAAGCCGCTTATTTCCAGAAGTACCACAAAATCATCCTGCCATGGGGCAGATGGTGATGAATTTTAGTGCAAATATGTTAGGCTTAGACAATGCCGCCACGCCATTTGGTTTAAAAGCTATGGAAAGCTTGCAAAGTTTAAATCCAGAAAAGGAAAAAGCAACCAATGCTCAAATTATGTTTTTGGTTTTACATACAAGTGGACTAACCATCATCCCATTAACAATCATATCCTATCGTTTAGCGGCAGGTTCATTAGATGCTGCAAGTATCTTTATTCCATGTGTTTTGGCAACAATCGGTACTACATTGGCATCAATTATAGTAGTGGGTGCCTACCAAAAGTTAAAATGGGATAAGGTTTTGATCAGTTGGCTATTGGGACTAGTACTTTTTATGGGCACTGTTTTATTTGCTGTTAATAGTCTTACACCTATTCAAAAAGAGTTATTTTCAAAAATTGCGGGATCCAGTATTTTAATAGGTATTGTAGTTGCAATT
>JBILIU010000006.1:0-25651 GCA_044368905.1 Sediminibacterium sp.
TTTTTCTGATTGTAGGACAATTAGTAAGTCTTCAAGTTGTTTCTAATAAATATAAATTGGCTGCAGACAATAATGCCATTTTTAGAAAAATCATTTACCCAGATCGTGGTATCATTTACGACAGAAAGAAAAGAGCCCTCTTAGAAAATACCATTAGTTACGACTTAGTGGTGATTCCTAATGAGGCTAAAGGAGTAGATACAGCAGCATTATGCGAAATACTAAAGATTGATAAAGCAGAATATAGCAAGCGAATTATTGAAGCGATTATCCGAAATACTAGGGTGAAAGCTGGTGTCTTTGAACCATTCTTAACACCTGAAATTTATGCGCAATTAAATGAAAACTTATACCGTTTCCCAGGTTTTTCTTTATCAGAGCGTTCTATACGAAGTTATCCTTACAATACTGCTGCACTTGTGTTGGGCTATGTAGCAGAAGTAGATGTGAAATTTTTAAAGGAGCATGAATCAGAAGGCTATGAGATGGGGGATTATGCAGGCATGATTGGATTAGAAAAAAATTATGAAACCGTGTTGATGGGCCAAAGAGGTGTAAAGCGTTTTTTAAGAGACAATAAAGGAAAGATACAAGGCCCCTATGAAAAAGGTGAATTTGATACCGTCGCTGTTGCAGGAAAAAATTTATTTACAAGCATTGATGTGCAAGTACAACAACTTGCAGAAAAATTATTACAAAATAAAATTGGTAGTGCCGTTGCAATCAATCCTAAAACAGGTGGTGTGATTGCGATGGCTTCTAGTCCAAGTTACAATCCAAATTTATTGACAGGCAGTCAAAGAAGAAAAACAATTGGCAGGTTACTATTAGATACGGCTAGGCCTATCTACAATCGCGCCATTAAAGGACAATATCCTCCAGGCTCTACCTTTAAACCTTTAGGTGCATTGATTGCATTAGATGAGGGCTTGATCACACCAAATTTTGGCTACAATTGTTTTGGCTCTTATGGCGCCTGTGGTGATCCAAGAAAATGTGAACACCATAATGCGGGACACGCCGCTAATTTACAATTGGCATTGGCTTATTCTTGTAACTCTTATTTCTTACAGGTATTTAGAATGGCCATTGATAATCCAAAATATAAATCAGCTAAAGGCGGATATGTGAAGTGGAAAGAATACATGAACGCTTTTGGGTTTGGACGTAAACTTGGCATTGACTTACCAAGTGAAAATAAAGCCAATATCCCAGACACTGCGCAATATAGTAAAGACTTTGGCAATCCAAAGTATTGGAATAGCTGTTATATGTTGACCCTTGGAATTGGTCAAGATAGAATGACCGCAACACCGCTACAACTTGCAAACTCCATGGCATTTATTGCCAATGGAGGGTATTACTATACGCCGCATTTTGTAGATAGTATTGAATCCGAGACCGAAGAAGAAGCGGCACAATTAGCCCCATTTAGAAAAAAACAAAAAATAACAAAAATTCCAAAGGAATATTTTGATGTGATCAAGGAAGGTATGCATGATGTGACGGTATATGGAACAGCTGCATTCATTAAAGTACCCGGTCATGACTATTGCGCTAAAACTGGAACAGCGCAAAATCCACACGGGAAAAACCACTCCCTATTTGTTTGCTTTGCACCCAAAGACAATCCTAAAATTGCAGTGGCAGTCATTGTAGAAAATGCAGGTTACGGATCTACTTGGGCTGGACCAATTGGCGGATTATTGATGGAACAATATTTAAATGACACCCTTACTACAGAAAGTCAATTGAAAGCGGATAACCTTGCTCAAGTTGATTTAATGCCACAAGCCATTAAGAATTGGTATGTGCAAAATAATAAGTCTGCTTACCTCACGCCTATCGAATACAATAACGATGAATTATCAGACGTTTGGGATATGGAGATGTTAGCAGAAGGTGTGGTGAAAACAAAAACAAAAGATACAACCCCAACTGCCCCATTACCAAATACAGATAAAACGAATAAGGATAGCTTGCTTCCAAATACGGATAAAAAGAAAAAGCTCAATCCATAAACTATGAGCTCTAACTACGATAATAATTTTTCTAAAGGTACTGACCTTGCGGTGATCGTTTTATATATGCTCATGGCCTGTATTGGTATTCTTGCTATTTTCATGGTTGAATACAATCCTAATGCCAATTGGGCAACAAGTTTTATTAGTGGGAAAACAAGCTATAGTAAACAGTTCTTTTTTTTAATTTTTTGCTCCTTTGTTGGGATATTTATTTTATTAACAGACAGCAAGGTTTTTACCGCCTTAGCAAATATCCTTTTTGCAAGTGGTCTTCTGTTAATGTTGGCTACCTTTTTAATTGGAAAAGAAATCAATGGATCAAAAAGTTGGATACCCATTGCAGGAGGATTTAATTTACAACCTGCTGAATTGTGCAAGGTTTTTACGGCCCTTGCATTAGCCAAATTCATCTCAAGGCCAGAAACCGATTTTACAAAACTTAAATCCCATTTAATTGCAGGAGCGATGATTGCTTTTCCAGCGATACTATCCATTGGTCAACATGAACTAGGTTTAGCCTTGGTATATAGTGCATTTATATTTGCCATGTATAGAGAAGGCTTGCCACCATTTATACTCATTGTTTTGTTATCCTTTGCAATACTTGTCATTGCAACCTTATTAATAGAACCAACGCTATTGGCTATTATTTTATCTGTTATTGCAGGACTATTATTATTGTATTTAGGCAAGCGTTTAAAACGCAATAAACAACTCATCGTTATCATCATCAGTATTTGGTTGATTTGCGTAGGCACAGTTCGTTTTGCAGTACCTTATATTTTTAATAATGTATTTGAATGTTATCAAACAACGCGTATTTATAGCATGGTTGGAAAAGAGTACGATTGTGGTTTGAATCAAAAAGCAGCCGCTAGTTTCGTTGAAAGTGGTAAAAAAAGTAGAAAGCCAGACGACTACAATGTGAAGCAAAGTAAAATTGCGATAGGTTCTGGAGGCTTTTGGGGAAGAGGATTTTTAAAAGGAACACAAACCAGGGGTAAGTATGTACCTGAACAAAATACAGATTTTATTTTTACGTCCATTGGAGAAGCATTTGGATTTGTAGGCACGTTTACTTTTTTAGGATTATACTTGTTTTTCTTATTTAGATTAATCCGAATCGCAGAGCGACAAAGAAGTACTTTTTCTAGAGTTTATGCGTATAGCGTTGTTGGGATTTTCTTTTTTCATATTGCAGTCAATATCAGTATGACCATTGGTTTATTCCCTGTAGTGGGTATCCCATTGCCTTTAATCAGTTATGGAGGCTCTTCTTTACTTACATTTACAGCTTTGGTATTTATTTTACTAAGATTGGATGCAGATAGACAAATGGTACTTCGATAATTGTATTTTTGCAGCATGCGTATTCATCCATTATCAGAAGGCAGTTTTAGTATAGATCAAACCAAAGTATTTGTTCCATTTGATACCCAGAGAGAACAAATACAAGATCGTCCCAAAGGAAGCATTCTTGTAGAGATTCAACCATTTGTGGTCATTACCGAAAAGGATATTATTTTATTGGATACAGGTTTGGGGTATATGAATAAGCAAGGGGTCTTGCAAATTCACGAAAATTTAATGGCATTGGGCATTAATCCAAGCTCCGTGACTAAAGTATTTATGAGTCACTTACATAAGGACCACGCAGGGGGGATGAGTTATGTGGATGCGACCACTCATGAACGTTATGTGAGTTTTCCTTATGCCACTTATTATGTGCAGCAAAGAGAATTTGAATTGGCAATGACCAATCCAACAGCTTCTTATATCAAAGAACAATTTGAGTTTTTAACAGATTTTTCAAAAGTGGTTTGGTTAGATGATGACCAAGGTGTTATTGATCATACGATTCATTATATGCTTACAGGCGGGCATTGTCCTAATCATCAAGTGGCATGGATCAAAGAGGACAATGAAGTCTTTTTCTTTGGCGCAGATGTGGCACCACAATTACAACAACTCAAATCGAAGTTTGTAGCCAAGTATGATATGGATGGAAAATTGGCCATGGAATGGAGACAAAAATGGTGGGAACAAGGAGAAGAAGCAGGATGGGAATTTGCGTTTTACCACGATATCAAACATCCATTATACAAAGCCAGCAAGTAGTTTGAACTAGAATAAAATAGTGTAGTCTAATATTTATTTAAACAGCGCCTTGGTCCTTCCATTGCCATAAATGCAAACAAGCATAACTGCTATAGGGTTTATACTTACTTGAAATAGCCAACATCTTTATATGTAATTCCTTCTTGGTCTCATATTTGATTTTGTACAATCTTATCATGGCTTGTTGTATCCCTAAATCATCCACAGCAAAGACATCTTCTTGACCCAGGCTAAATAACATCAACATTTGAACCGTCCACTTGCCTACCCCTTTAATTTGCGTTAACAAATCTACAATGGCATCTGGCTCCATCGCATACAATTGCTTGTCTGTGATGTTGTGTTCCAAAAAAAACTGAGCTACATTTTGGATATAATTGACTTTAGATTGACTCAATCCAATGGATCTAAGTTGGTCATTCGTGCATTTTAATACCTGTTCACAACTTGGCTCTTTGCCATCAAATAAAGCTAAAAAACGACTGAAAATGATCGCTGCCACTTTTGTACTCAATTGCTGGCTAATGATACTTGCCATCAAACGCACAGGGGTATTTTTCCTTTTCTTGATGGTATGGCTCGCCTGGGCTAATAAAGGGGCAAATTTTTTATCCTTATTTAGATGTAGTTGGTACGACATTGTTGCAATTTAAGCTGAAATACTTATTTTGAGTTCAATATAATCCAACAAAACCTAAAAATCATGCTAAAGAAAATCCTCATTTTGTTACTTATATGCATTGCACAAAATGCAATTGCACAGTCTAAAGACGAAAAAGCAAATTTAAAAGACAAAGAAGCAATTTTAAAGTTATTATCAGCACAAGTAGAATTTTGGAATAAAGGGGATGTCAACCAATTCATGCAAGGCTATTGGGAAAGCGATAGTTTAATGTTTGTTGGGAAAGATGGTGTGACTTACGGATACAATAAAACCCTAGAGAACTATAAAAAGAATTACCCGGACAAAGCATATATGGGTGTATTAAAATTCACACTACTTTCCGTAGATCCTCTGAACAAAGATTATTATAGCGTTATTGGAAAATGGGAGTTGACTAGATCAGTCGGCAATGTGAGTGGGCATTACACGATACTACTCAAAAAAATAAATGGGCAATGGAAGATCATTTTAGATCATAGTAGTTGATAAAATACGCTACTACTTAGTGCGAAAAATCAATCGGGTCTCTCCATATTTTATAGAGCAAAAAGAAATAGCCTGCTGAACTAAGTAGCAAGAAAAAATAATACAAATAATTATACCATTGCCAGCTAGCTTCTACAAAGGCATATCCTAGCATGATGCCCAATGTAGAATTCAATCCCATCCAAAGTAGCGTAAAGCCAATGGTTCTGGATATTCTATTTAAAAATGCCATTACTTCTGGATCCATTAGTCTAAGCTTTGTTTATTTGCTGCAGCTTCTTTTAATAAGCGATCAAATTGCGCAGGGGTTAAATCATTGAAGAAATAATAGACTGGATCTACTTTAGCACCTCGCTTAATGACTTCATAATGCAAATGCGGTCCAGTACTCTTGCCTGTACTTCCAATATAGCCAATTACTTCTCCCCTTTTCACAGACTGCCCCACGCTTGCTTTCACCCTAACCATATGTGCATATAAAGTTTGAAAACCATAGCCGTGATTGATCACAACTTTATTACCATAGCCGTCTGTATTGAATCCAGCTACTTGTACCACACCATCTGATGTGGCATAAATTGGTGTTCCAGTTGGTGCAGAAAAGTCTAAACCCGCATGCAATCTAAAGTCTTTATACACAGGGTCGATTCTGTAACCAAATCCTGATGCAACACGTTTCATATTTTTATTACTCACCGGTTGAATGGCCGGAATGGCTCTTAATAATTTTTCTTTATTCTTAACCATCACAGTAATTTCAGTAAAAGATTGATCTTGAAAAGACATCCTTAAACTTAAATTATTCAATTGGTTGCGCATGTTCTCAATCAGGGCTGTATTGGATAAGCTTTGGATGAGTCGAATCTCATTTTTTGCCAACATGTCTTTTACCCTTGCACTATCCGGAATGGGCGTTGCTTCAAAAATGGAACGATATACTTCATTGTCTCTTTGTTCCAATTCCACCATTTGCAATTCCAACTGCTTCATACGTTCCTGCAAAACGGCATAGCTCTCTTTGTAGGCAGTATTTTGTTGTCTTAATAACCTTTCTTTTGGAGAGTCGATGAACTTAAATAAAATAGCCACAAAAAGGACACCCACTGCAAGAGATGCAATGACAAAACCGATAGTTTGCAAAAGCCTTACTTTAAGGGGTACTTCGATTTTTTCGAACCTTAAAGTATGGGTGTTAAAGAAATATTTTATTTTCTTCATGAAGCGTGATTATTTGCCTTCTAAAGTCACAAAAAAAGGCTCAAATGCTTACCTTTGGGGACGATTAGAAACGCTACAAAGATAGCTTTTTAATTAGCTCAAAGCTTAAAAAAACATCCCATGATGAAGAGTTCAGAAATAAGACAACAGTTTTTAGATTTTTTCGAATCTAAAGGACATGTCATTGTCCCTTCGGCACCAATTGTAGTAAAAAACGACCCAACATTATTGTTTACCAATTCGGGCATGAACCAATTCAAGGATTATTTTTTAGGCAACCTACAACCCAAGCACTCTAAAATTGCGGATACCCAAAAATGTTTAAGGGTGAGTGGCAAACACAATGATTTAGAAGAAGTGGGTGTTGATACCTACCACCATACCATGTTTGAAATGTTAGGCAACTGGAGTTTTGGAGATTATTTTAAAGCCGAAGCCATTGCATGGAGTTGGGAATTGTTGACCAAGGTATACAAATTAGACCCCAATAGATTGTATGTAAGTGTATTCGAAGGGGATGCATCAGAAAACCTACCACCTTCAACTATTGCTTTAGAAGAATGGAAGAAATGGGTTTCAGAGGACAAGATTATATACGGAAATAAAAAAGATAATTTCTGGGAAATGGGTGATACAGGACCTTGTGGCCCATGTAGTGAAATCCATATTGACATGCGTACTGATGCAGAAATCGCATTGATTCCTGGACGTGAATTGGTCAATAAAGACCATCCTCAAGTCATAGAAATCTGGAATAATGTGTTTATGCAGTACAATCGTAAAAAAGATGGTAGCCTAGAACCCTTGCCTAATAAGCATGTAGATACTGGAATGGGTTTTGAAAGATTAGTTCGTGCAATACAACATAAAAAAAGCAATTACGATACAGATGTATTTACCGGCACAATTGATGCGGTTGCTGCCATTACAGGTAAGGTTTATGATTTTGGCGATAGTAAAGAAGCAGTTGCATTTCGTGTATTAGCAGATCATATTCGTGCCATTGCATTTGCAATTGCAGATGGTCAATTACCTTCTAATACCGGCGCTGGCTATGTGATTCGAAGAATTTTAAGAAGGGCTGTGCGTTACTATTATTCTTATTTGGATTACAAGCGTCCATTGTTGTTTCAATTAATGCCCTTGTTAGCAAAACAATTTGAGCATGTGTTCCCAGAATTAAATCAACAATTAGAATTTGTAACCAAAGTAATCAAAGAGGAAGAAGAAGGCTTTTTAAGAACCTTAGAAAAGGGATTGAAGCGCATGGATGATATCATACATACACAATCTAAAAATAGCATCGTAGAAGGACAATTGGTTTTTGAATTGTTTGACACATTCGGATTCCCAGTGGACTTAACAAGATTGATTGCAAGTGAGAATGAACTTTCCATTGACGAGGCAGGATTCGAGCATGAAATGCAACAACAAAAAGATAGAAGTAGAGCTGCTACAGCGATTGATACAGGCGACTGGATTCAAGTGGGTGATGACGCGGTCACTTCATTCATTGGTTATACCTCAACAGAAGCAACTACACCAATTGTTAAGTACAGAAGTGTCAAAGCAAAAGGTAAGGAAGCCTTCCAATGGGTATTAGCAACCACACCATTTTATGCCGAAAGTGGTGGTCAGGTGGGCGACAAGGGTCAACTTAAATTTGAAGATGGCACTGTGCTTACTGTAACAGACACTAAAAAAGAAAATAATTTATTCATTCATTTTACAGACAGCTTGCCAGCAAGTATTGGTAGCACTGTAAAAGCAACCGTAGATAAAAGTTTAAGAGCACATACTACTCAACACCATTCTGCCACACATTTATTGCACGCCGCTTTAAGAACAGTATTAGGAAAGCATGTTGCGCAAAAAGGAAGTTTAGTACATGCGGAACAATTGCGTTTTGACTTTTCTCATTTTGCTAAAATGACCAACGAGGAAATTGAAGCAGTATCAAAATTGGTGAATGAAAAAGTAAAAGAAACTATACCTGTGGTCATTAAAGAAATGACTAAAGACGAGGCGATTGCCCTTGGTGCGATGGCTTTATTTGGTGAAAAATATGGTGACAGGGTTCGTGTTGTGGTGATGGATCCAAATTACTCCATTGAATTATGCGGCGGAACCCATGTGGGCACTACCGGCGAAATAGGTCATTTTATAATTAAAGCAGAATCCTCTGTAGCTGCAGGTGTAAGAAGAATCGAAGCTGTGGTGGGACATGCAGCAGAAGCATTTCAAGATGAAGCAAAAGATAAATTAAAAAAACAAGTTGCTCAATTAGAAGAAGCGAATGCAGTGATTGCAGCAAGCTTAAATAAAAAAGAAGTAAGCAAAGATACTAGTGCCTATTCGATGGATCAGCTTTCGAATTATATTGTTGAATTGCAAAATCAACAAAAGGAACTGAAGAAAGCATTAGAAAGTAGAGAAGCCATTCTTGTGAACGAATTGGTGGAAGCACAACAGAATAATTTCGAAACAATTGGTGGCGTGCATTATCTTGGACTAAGGGTTCAGCTAAGTCAAATGGATCAATATAAAAAAGCAGCTCAATTATTGACTCAAACAAAGAAGGGCGAGGTGATGGTTTTACTCGTTGGAACAGAAGGTGAAAAAGCTTTTGCTGCCATATCTATGAGTGATGCATTGGTTGCTACTAAAAAATGGGAGGCGCCACAATTGATCAAAACCCACATTGCTGGATTGATTAAAGGTGGAGGTGGTGGTCAAAAAACTTTGGCTGCAGCTGGTGGTCAGGATGGAAGTCAATTAGAGCTAGTATTGTCTACAATCAAATCACTTCTTTAAGGCAATGCCAAATAAGATGCAATATCAAGCAGTGATTGGATTAGAAATTCATGCACAATTAGCTACAAATAGTAAGCTTTTCTGTGGTGATGCAACTAGTTTTGGCGCAGACCCAAATACACATATAAGTCCAATTACATTAGGGCATCCTGGTACACTACCTAAAACAAATGCAAAAGCAGTTGAATTTGCAATTAAAATGGGATTGGCTTGCGGATCAACCATTGCAAAAGAAAATTATTTTGCAAGAAAAAATTATTTCTACGCAGACTTACCAAAAGGTTATCAGATCTCACAAGATACCACTCCTATTTGTGGAGCTGGTCAAGTTACCATACAAACCAAAGATGGTGAAAAGCAAATACAACTAAATAGAATTCATTTGGAGGAGGATGCTGGAAAAAGCATACATGATCTCTCCCCAACGGATACATTGATTGATTTAAATAGAGCAGGCACACCATTAATTGAAATTGTGACGGAGCCTTGTATACATAGTGCCGAAGACGCATTTTTATATGTGACAGAAGTGCGTAAACTAGTTAGATGGCTTGGTATATGTGACGGCAATATGGAAGAAGGCAGTTTAAGATGTGACGCAAATATTTCGGTTCGATTAAAAGGCGATAATACTTTAGGTACTCGAGTAGAAGTAAAGAATTTGAATTCTATTCGCAATATTAAAAAAGCAATCGAATTTGAAATTGAACGTTTGATTGCACTTGTGGAAAATGGAACGCCCATCATTCAACAAACAAGAAGTTTTGATGCAAGTAATGATACCACATTTGCAATTAGAGACAAAGAAGATGCGAATGACTATCGATACTTCCCCGATCCCGACCTTGCCCCACTTCAAATAACGGATGCTTATTTACAATCCATTCAATCTAATTTACCTACCCTACCGAATACATTGAAAAAAGAATGGACTGCACAATTTGGCCTAAACACCTATGATGTAGACCAACTTTGTGACAATAAGCAAGAGGCAGATTTTTATTTATTATGGACCAAGCATACGAACTTGTATAAAGCTGCTGCTAATTTTATCATTGGTCCCATTCGAGCTTATTTGAATACACATCATAAAACATATAGCGATTTGATGCCTTTGCTGCCCAATCTTTCCGAATTATTAGCAATGGTAGATCAACAATTATTAAGCTTTTCCGTTGCAACTGAAAAAGTATTACCTGCAGTTTTAATAGATGGCCAATCTCCAATGGACTTTGCTAGCGCAAATGCATTATTACAAAATAGTGACGAAGGCGCACTAACTGCATGGATACAAGAAGTATTAAACAAACATCCAGACAAAGTGGATGCCTATAAAAAAGGAAAAAAAGGACTCATTGGGGTATTTGTTGGAGAAGTGAAAAAAATGAGTAAAGGACAATCAGATCCACAAAAAACAACAAAAATTTTAGAAGCAATATTGTCAAAATAGAAAATTTACTTTATGATAAAAAATATAAGCATCGCATTATTAAGTGTTTTACTTTTCATGCTACCTGGATGTAAAGGCAAAAACCAAGACGCGCGTTATAGCATTTCTGGAACTATTAAAAATGCGGCAAACAAGCCACTTTTGTTACAGGAAATTCCATATGGCGGAAAGCCAATCGTTACATTGGACTCTATCACTTTGGATGCCAATGGAAAATACAATTTTGAATTTATTGCAAAGCAAGAAGGTATTTACCGACTAAGCAGTGGAGATGAATTAGATATTAGCTTTATCAATGATGAGGAGCAAATACAGATCAATGCAGATGCTTCAAATTTTGCAAGCTATACAGTCAAAGGCTCTCCACATAGTGCTGCAATGATTGAATACATGAAAACCTACAGGTCTAAGGATTCTTCTTTATTTGCCACACTATATGCCTTAGATAATTTGCAACAAAGTAATGGTAAAGACAGTACTATTTTTTATCTACAACAACAGAAAGATAAAAAGATCAAAGCATTGAATGACCATGTTGAAAACACCATCAACAGTTCAAATAGCCCAGCGCTCATTTACTTTGCATTAGGCATGGCTTTAAGATCAATGGAAATTAATAAGGTCTTAGCAATGGCGAAGGCGGTTGCAGAAAAAACAAAAGCCGAACCCTTAGTTGAATTTGTAACTATTTTAAGTGGTCAGGCGCAGGCAGCAAGTCCAGCAAGTGCTATCACAGTTGGTGCAATGGCGCCAGAAATTGCATTACAAGATGCTACAGGGAAAATTATTACATTGAGTAGCTTAAAAGGTAAATATGTTTTAGTTGACTTTTGGGCTAGTTGGTGCGGACCATGTAGAAGAGAAAATCCAAATGTCGTTGCTGCTTATGAGCAATTCAAGCTTAAAAATTTCACTATACTTGGGGTTTCATTGGATGATGATAAAGAGGATTGGCTAGAAGCAGTTCAACAAGACAAATTAAATTGGTTACAAATAAGTGATTTAAAAAAATGGGAAAGTACTGTGGTGAGTACTTATCAAATTCAGGGTATTCCATTCAATGTACTCTTAGATCCAACAGGAAAAATTATTGCAACAGACTTAAGAGGAAGTGCTTTGCAAAATACATTAAAACAATTGCTTCCCTAGTACACCAAAAATGAATTGAACTGGAGTTTAAGTGCATTCAATTTTAAAAAAATAGCGCTTCATTTTGAAGCGCTATTTTTATGTCTATACTATTTTAATCAAATTACTTTGACTTAATAAAGGATTTAATTAAGGCTGGCAGCAAAACTAAGTTCGTGAGCGTACTTACTACCAAAGTGATCGAAGTCAACCAGCCCAATGCCTTGGTCCCACCAAAATCACTAAAACAGAAAATAATAAAACCAGCTACCAATACTAAAGAAGTATAAATGATACTAATGCCAGTATGCTTAATTGTTTGAACCAATGTGGTATGCACTTGATAGTTTAAATGCGGTAATTCCTGCTTATAGTTCACTAAAAAACGAATTGTCACGTCTATGGCAATTCCCAATGCCACACTAAAAACCAAGACAGTCGATGGCTTTAATGAAATGCCAGTCCATCCCATGATACCTGCTGTAATAAACAATGGCACTATATTGGGTATCAAAGAACATATTAAAATAGGGAAAGACCTAAATAAGAAAATCATACAAATTGCAATCAATAAAAAGGCCCAGAATATAGATTCTCCTAAACCCTTTACAATAAAATTACTTCCCTCTAAAAATGTGACACTACTACCTGTAATCACTACATTGTACTTAGCTGTATCAAAAATAGCAATAGAAGCACTATCAATCTTTTTCAATAATACCGGAAGCTTAGCACTTCCAATATCCTTCATATTCACACTGATTCTTGTTTGGCGCTTATCAGCATCGATGAATTTATTCAATAATTGTGCTGGATTATTGCCTGCTGGTTTTACCCCCTCTTTTGGAGCTGCACTTGCAAAATAAGGACCGATAAATGCCATTTCTGTTCCTGTCGGCACTGCATAGGATAAACTATCTCCATCATAAAAAGCTTGCTTTGCAAATTTAATGCCTTCTAATAAACCCAATGGCTTACCCAATTCAGGTTGCTCTAATAGGAAGGTATTGAACTCATCAATTTGTTCTAAAGGCTTGATGGATCTGATTAAACCATTTGGTTTTTTGGTGTCTACTAATATTTCCAAAGGCATCACCCCACCGGCATTTTGTTCAAACCATTTTAAATCGGTGTACAATTTATCTTGCTTTGGCAAATCATCTACAATAAATGCTTCTTTTTTAATTTGCAAAACACCTACCAATGAAATAAGTATCGCAAGAATGGTCATTCCAAAGACCCATTTGGTATGGCTAAATGCCCAACGTTCTATTTTGATCAATATTTTTTCTAAATATGGATTGTCTAGATAACGAACATGTTTTGCTTTTGGTGAAGGCAAATAAGAAAGCACTGGCGGGATAAAAAATAAACTAATGAAAAATAAAATCATAATGTTCAATCCAGATACCCAGCCAAATTCTTTCAACAAAGGACTTTTAGTTAATGCAAATACAAAGAAGCCAATGGCAGCAGTGATGTTACAAAATAAAGTCACTACCCCCATCCTACCCACCATCTGTACAAGCGCCTTTTCCTTGTCGTTTGTTTCCTTATAAGACGTATGGTATTTATTTAAAAAGTAGATACAGTTTGGGATGCCAATCACTACAATCAATGGTGGAATCAAGGCAGTTAACAAAGTAATCTTTTGCCCCAATAGAACCATCGTACCTAAGCTCCATATCACGCCCATTAAGACCACAGCCAAACTCATGATAGTAGCAGAAACAGATCTAAAGAAAACCAATAATGTAATGGCTGATAAGATAAGCGACCCAATCAAAAACCATAGCATTTCTTTTTTAATTCGATCAGCCATGATGGTTCTAATAAAAGGCAAACCACTGATATGCACTTCGGTCTTGGTAGTTTGACTAAAACGATCTAATTCATTTTGAATTGACCCTATGATTTTGGTTCTAGAAATGCTATTGATAGAATCTGCGATAAATGAAATCGCCATGATATAACTATTGCTATCTGGATTGTAATACAAATTTTGATAGAAAGGCAGGTTCTCAAAAACTGTCTGGTCTGCTTTTAATAAACTATCCGATGTATAAGGTGCATGAAATATTTTAGTAGCGATAAACTTGGTATCGACACTGTCTTTTGAAATCGTATAGGCAGTTGGAATACTCATCACTTCGGCCACTGCACTATTTTGCTTAATCGTCTTATGCAAAGCATCTACTTGATTAAAGAATTCCTTTGTATAAAAATCATCTGTCTTAAAGCCAACTACCACCGTCGTTCCATCTACACCATATTTTTTTACGAACTCATTATAGACAATAAATTTAGGGTTGTCAGAAGGTATCGCTTTGGTATACTCATAACTTAATTTAATTTGTACAGCAAAATAGCCCATCACTGATGTACTCAAGAGTATAAAAAATAAATAGGTTTTTTTATACTTTAAAATATTTTGTCCTAAACGATACCACATACGCTTTGTTTTAAATTAAATCACCCACAAATAAGCGGCCACCTGAGTGCACACCCCTATAAACAAACCTACAATTAATTCCTTTTTAGTATGATCACTAACAACCAATCTTGCACTGATAACCAATGCCGTTAACAATACAGCCAATAACACCCAGACTGCATTATTCACTGGATAAAAAACACTTACTAAAATGACTGCAGTTGTCAAGCCAGCAATACCCATTGCATGCAGACTAACTTTCATGAAATTATTCACCGTCATACCAATGGCACTTGCCACAAATATACCTAGGTAAAAGAATTTTAAAGCAATAGGCTGGTCTGTAAAATTTCTACTGAGGTAATACATCCACCAATAAAAAAACATGGTAATCACATAAGGAATAATTCTCTCCTTTTGCGTTCTTAAGAAAATACTATCACTTAATTTTAATCTCCATAATAAGAATACGGCAAAAGCAGGAAAGAATGCTGTCAACCAGGCTACACTAAATAAACGCATTTTTAATTGCCATTCTGTAATGCCTACAAATTCAAACGGCAATACTTGCATTAAAAAAAGAAAAAAATAGGTAGGAATAAAAAGTGGATGCAATACATAAGACAATAAATGTGCTATGTATTTGACTATTTTTGGTTGAGGATTTTCCATAGTTGAATTGGCTACCATTCTTTTCTAAGTCTTGCGACAGGTATATTTAAAAGTTCTCTATATTTTGCAACTGTTCTTCTTGCAATATTGTAGCCTTTTTCTTGCAATTGATCGGTTAGTTCATCATCACTCAATGGCTTTAGTTTGTCTTCTCCTTCTATTAATTCCCTTAAGATTGCTTTCACCTCTTTTGTACTTACTTCCTCTCCGCTATCTGTGGTTAATGACTCACTAAAGAAATACTTTAATAAATAGGTGCCAAATTCGGTTTGCACATATTTACTGTTGGCCACCCTGCTCACTGTGGAGACATCTAAATTTGTCTTTTCTGCAATGTCTTTTAAAATCATTGGACGAAGCGATGTGGTATCACCACTCAAGAAAAAAGCAGACTGATAATCCAAAATTGCATTCATTGTTAACAATAAGGTTTGTTGCCTTTGCAGGATCATCTCGATAAACCATTTAGCTGAATCAATTTTTTGCTTGATGAAAAAGACTGCTTCCTTTTGAGACTTATCTTGTTTCTTTCCGCCCTCATATTCTTTCAACATCAACTTATAATCATCACTTATGACCAATGGAGGTGCATTGCGACTATTCAATGTTAATTCTAATTTGCCATTGTTAATCAATACTGTAAAGTCAGGAATGATATACATTTCTGCCTCGTTGGTATAGCTCGTCTCCGCGCCTGGCTTTGGATTCAGTGTAAGAATTTGATGCAATACTTCCTTCATACCAGATTCGTCTAAGTGTAAACTCTTTTGAATTTTATCGTAGTGCTTTCTGGTAAACTCTTCAAAATATTTTTCTAAAATAAGGATGGCAATTTTTCTTGCTTCATCATCGGAATATAATTTTCCTCTACTATCCGACAAATGCGCTGACTCACCTTCTCCCTTTCTGCGTAATTGAATTAATAAACATTCTTTTAAATCTCTTGCAGCAATACCAACTGGATCAAATGCTTGGACCAGTTTTAATATTTGTTCAATTTCCTTTTCCTCTACCCACATGCTTTGCTTAAAAGCCAAGTCATCTGCAATTGACTGCATGGCCCTTCTTAAATAACCATCGTCATCTAAACTGCCTATAATTTGTTCTGCTATTTTGAACCCTCTTTCATCTAGTGCAAGCATACTTAATTGATCCATCAATACTTCATGCAAACTCATTTCCGCTTTAATCGGAATCACTTTATCATTATCTAGTTCAGGGTAAAAATCATCTCTGGTTTTATAATCAGCCACTTCATCATCATAACTATACTCACTTAATTCTTCATTACTCATCTCAAATTCATCTACAGGAACGGCTTCTTCGTCTTCATGCATGTCCTGCAGCAATTCATCATTCATTTCTTCGGGGGATGTAAAGTCAGATTCGAGTAAGGCAACATCCACTTCTAAAGCAGGGTTCTCTTCTAATTCTTCTTTAATTCTTTGCTCAATCTGTGCACTAGGAATTTGCAACAATTTCATCAATTGGATTTGCTGTGGCGACAATCTTTGTAATTGTCTTTGCTGCATGGATTGTCCTAGTGCCATAACCTTAGCTTATGCAACTACTTTTTGCAATACTGCAAGAAAAGCTGCACCTTTTTCATGCACTTGCTCTTCTGTCCAAACTAAACTAATTGCGGTTGAAATACACTTACTCATCACTGCATCACTCTTAGAAAAGTCGGTGCTTTGTAATGCAATCAATGCGCTTTGTTGTTCCTTAGATAATGGATATAAACTAGTTGCATTTTTTAAATGATCCCATTTTCTGATATAGTGCCAGTTATTTCCGTACCAATAAAAATTACCAGCAAGTATACCCGCTTCTTTGAATGCAGCAATCGCATTTTCAGTATGCTCTTGACTTGGCAAGAACCAAGTTAAGAAGCTATGACTATCTCCAGCTGGGTCCGGCACCACTCTAAACTGAATGCCTGGCACTTGCTCTAAATAAGAACGTAAAATTTGGTTGTGCCTTTTTTGAATCGCTAAAAAAGTATCTAATTTTTTAATTTGTGCTAAACCCACCGCAGCATGTAATTCACTGATTCTAAAATTATAACCCAATGCAGGATGCAAATCTGCACCTCTGTCAACTCCTAAATGATCATGTCCATGGTCTGTGAATGCATCCGACTTTGTATACACTTCTTGATCGTTGGTCATTACTACGCCACCTTCACCACAAGTTATTGTTTTTACAAAATCAAACGAGAATGTACCTGCATGTCCAATGGTTCCTAAGTGTTTTCCTTTATAAGTGCCGCCGATACTTTGACAAGCGTCTTCTAATAATATTAAATTGTGTTCTTTACAAATGGCCACCAATGCATCCATATCCGCCATGCTCCCACACATATGTACAGGCATCACACATTTTGTTTTTGGTGTAATGGCCGCTTTCACTGCTGCGGGTGATAAAGTCAAACTTTCGTCAATATCCACCAAAACCGGGATAGCGCCCATACTTAAGATCGCTTCGAAACTTGCCACAAAAGTAAACGCAGGCATGATCACCTCGTCTCCTGCACCCACTCCTAAGGCAGCCATTGCTGTAGTCAAAGCAGCTGTTCCACTAGAGGTAAGTTGTGCATATTCTGAACCAAAAGTCGAGCAAACTGCTGCTTCTAACTCTTTGGATTTCCAAATGCCTTTTCTTGGACCATCAAATCCATAGCGCATTAAAATACCTGTCTCTAAGACATCATTTACTTCTTTCTTTTCTTCTGCTCCAAATAATTCAAAACCGGGCATATGCTTGATTTTTAATGATAAACAAAGGTAGTTTAAAAAATGAAAATTGAGGGTTTTTCCGTATTTTGCGTTCCTAAAAAAAGACTAGAACCCATGGAGTATAACAAATTGATTTCCGTTTCAGGCATGTCAGGTTTATTTGAATTATTAACCAGCAAAAGTGATGGTGCCATTGCTAGATCCCTAGAGACAAATGCCACCCAATTCATCAGTTCTAGAGCCTACCAATTCTCTCATTTAGAGAGTATTGAAGTGTTTACAACCAAAGAGAATGTGTTTTTGGCAGAAGTATTTATCGCAATGGGTAAGTCAAAAGAAGGATTACCTAATGAAAAAGATGCAAAAGCCACTCAAGCCTATTTTAAGAAAGTTTTCCCTAACATGGATTTTGAGCGTGTATATGCCAGCGATATGAAGAAAATGGTGAAGTGGTTTGCACAATTACAAGAACATAAAGTGACCCCAACCTTGCCAGAATTGGATGAGGAGGACACAAAAGCATAAGTAAGCATCGAAAAAATATCGCACCTTATATAAAAAATCTAAAAAAAGGCTTATCAATTATCGGTAAGCCTTTTTTTATGCTTAAATTGCCATACATAAATTGATATGAAAAAAATAGTTTTAAGTTGTTTATTCTTAGCAGGATTGACCACCACCATTCAGGCACAAAAAATGAGTGAAAAAAAGTGGGTTAGAAAGCAATTTTCTGCACTGAACATGAATCAAAAAATTGGCCAGTTGATGGTCATAAGAACGCATAGTAATTGGTCACAAAAGAGTATTGACTCCATATCAAACTTAATTCAACAGTACAATGTAGGTGGACTTTGCTTTTTTCAGGGCGGTCCTGTTCGACAAGCTTTACAAACCAACGCCTATCAAAGTGTTGCTAAGACGCCTTTATTCATTGCCATTGACGCAGAATGGGGATTGGGTATGCGCTTAGATAGTGTGGAGTCCTTTCCAAGACAACTTTCGATGGGTGCATTTGCTTCAAGTAGTTTAGTGTACCAAATGGGTGCGGCCATTGCAGGACAATTAAAAAGATTGGGGATACAAATTAATTATGGTCCAGTAATTGATATCAATAACAATCCATCGAATCCAGTCATCAATGACCGTAGTTTTGGTCAGAGTAAAACAAAAGTAATTCAACAAGGAGTTGCGTATATGAAAGGCATGCAAGACAATGGTATCATGGCCACTGCTAAACATTTCCCTGGACATGGTGATGTGAATGTAGATTCACATTTTGATTTACCTGTCATTAATAAGTCAAAAGCGGAATTAGATAGCCTTGAACTTGTCCCATTTAAAGCATTGATCGATGCAGGTGTTGAATCCATCATGGTAGCGCATTTATCGGTTCCTGCAATTGACGATAGACCAAAATACGCCACATCAATTTCTCCTAATGCAGTGAATGGTTTATTGAAAAAAGAATTAGGATTTAAAGGCATTAGTGTGACCGATGCGATGGACATGAAGGCAATTGCGAATTACTTTCCACAAGGAGAAGCCAATGTTCAAGCCATTCTTGCAGGAAACGATATGTTATGTTTGCCAGGCGATCTTGGACAATCCATCCAAAAAATCAGATCAGCTATTAAAGAAAGAAGACTTAAGCGTTCAGATATCAATGCAAGAGTTAAAAAAATCTTGACGGCAAAATACAAGTATGGTTTGAATATCCCACAACAAATTGATACCAATAATATTATTGCAGACTTGAATCAATCAGTTGGTACCATCAATGCCGAAATGGCCCAACAATCCCTTACATTTTTAAGAGCTACAAATAGTCCAGTATTAAATAATAAGACCGCCTATATTGCGTTTAATGCAAAATCAGCCAATGTATTTACTGCTGCAATCGCAAGTGCATATGGTGTAAAAGTTTTCTACACCAATGGTAAAGATGCGAGTGAATTGGCAATGATCAATGATAGCTTAAAAGCATATGATCAAGTGCTTGTTGGCCTTCACGGATATAGCAGAAGACCAGCAAATCATTTTGAACTACCAGCAGCCACCTTACAATTCTTAAATGAAAAGGGACATGAAAATTGGATACATCTGATTTTTGGAAACCCTTATGCTGTTGGAGATTTTAGTCAAATTAATAATATTTTATTTGCTTTTGAAGATACAAAATACAGTCATGCAGCTGTGCAAAAATGGCTTGAAGGAAAATTACAAGCAAGTGGAAATTTGCCAGTGACCATCAGTCCTGAATTACAATTTGGAACGCCTTCTGAAGCGTTATTAAAAAAAAAATTCTAGCATCAGAAGTTCCTCCAGCAACTATTGATCAGACGCAGCTTGTAAAAATAGATTCCATTGTTGCAGATGCCATTATAAAAGGCGCCATACCTGGCTGTCAAGTATTGGTGGCTAAAAACAATCAAATTGTTTTCAATAAAAGCTATGGTACCATTGCAGGAGCTCAAAGTCCACAAGTGACCAATGCCACTTTATACGACCTTGCTTCTATGACAAAGACGAGTGCAACAACAGTTGCAATTATGAAATTGGTGGAGGAAGGCAAAGTGGATATTGAAAAAACAATTGGCGATTATTTACCTTGGGTAGTTGGTAATTCAAAAGCAAAAATTCGGTTAAAGGATTTGTTGATACATGAAGCAGGATTATACCCCTATATTAAGTTTTACGAATCGCTTTTAAATCCAGACGGTAGCATCAATTCAAAATGGATTGTACCCGTTCAAGATGCAGACCACCAATTGATGGTTACACCAGGTAAATACCTTGCCAATCATTGGATGGATAGCATTCGAATGAAAATATTGAATAGCCCAGTAACTGCCCCAGGTAAATACGTTTATAGTGATAATGATTTTATTTTTTTAGGCAATATTGTAGAACAAGTGACTGGGATGAATCTTCAGGAGTATTGTACAAAAACTTTTTATGGTCCAATGCAAATGCGCAGTACAGGATTTTTACCACTTGAGAGAGCAGACAAGTCCAATATTGCAGCATCAGAATTAGACAATTATTTTAGAAAAGAACTTATTCAAGGATCTGTTCATGACGAAGGCGCTTCCACGATGGGAGGCATTGCAGGACATGCTGGCTTATTTAGCAATGCAACTGATATCGCAAAATTGTATATGATGCTATTGAATGGTGGACAATGGGATGGTCAAAACTTTTTAAAACCCGCCACCATCAATTTGTTTACAAGTTACCAATCTCCAACTAGCAGAAGAGGGCTTGGATTTGACAAAACTGCTAGAGACAATGTGAGTTCAAAAGATCCTTATCCTAGTTTAAGTGCTCCAGCAAGTGTGTTTGGCCATACAGGATTCACTGGAACATGTGTTTGGGCCGACCCGGATAATCAGTTATTGTATGTTTTTCTTTCTAATAGGGTTTACCCAACAAGAGACAATAAAGCATTTAGCACTTTAAACCTGAGAGCGAAAATTCAAGAACAAATTTATCAAGCGATTAAAAAATAAGATGCAAAAGTGGTTTCTAATATTGATTGGTTTGATGCTTACTGTAAAGCCTTTGCATGCACAATTGCAATTAGGCCCAACTGGCACATGGCGTGCGCATTTTTCCAATGAGTCAATCGGGCAAGTCGTCAAAGGGGATCAGCTGTATGTTGTAGCAGCAAATCAAATTATTCAAATTGATGCAAAAAAAGAAACAACCTACCTCAATACGACAACGGGTTTGCATGCCATAGGAATTCATAAAATTGCATGGCACCCTATCGAAAATCAACTAGTCATTGCTTATAAAAATAGTCGGGTTGATATTGTACAAGGGGATCAAGTCACCCTGATTGACGACATTCAAATGTCTAATTTATACGCCGACAAAGCCATCAACGACCTGATTGTATTCAATAATAAGGCATACCTGTCCTGTAATTTCGGAATCGTTGTCATAGACTTATTAAAAAAAGAAATTAAAGCCACCTACTTCCCAAATAACAATCGTCAAAGTGTAAAAGTCCTGCAAACCATCCTCTATCAAAATAAATTATTTGCATTAACAGAGAATGGGATCTGGTCCAATACAGTAGACCAAAATAGTATTTGGATGCAAGAAGATACAATGGGCGTTACTGGGATAAAAAATATGTTTGTTTTTAAAAATCAACTCTATTTTAACAACCAACAAAAAATTTATCCTTACAAAAATAATGTAGCAAGTTTTCAAATCAACGCAGGTGCAATTGAGACAATCACTGTAGATGAAGACCGAATTTTAGCAGGCGTAACCTATCAGAACAATGGTGCATTGATTCAGTTAAATAGTAATCTACCCAACATGGTACTTGTAGATTCTGGTGTATTGGCTCAACCTGTAGGATTGCTTAAGGATGGCAATACCATTTGGATAGCGGATGCGCAAAAAGGGCTTTATGAAAAAAATGAACAATCAAAATGGTTTGCACTTGGCGGTCCTTTAAGTGCAGCATATGGGAGCAATGCCTTCTCAGAACACCAACTACTCATGAGTTATGGTGCTGATAAAATTGGGCTCTCCAGCTTAAATGAAAAAGGTTGGTCTAATTTTTCACAAATTGAAAATATAAAAATCAATTTTGTCGAAGCCGTATCCATAGATCCAAAGGACCAAAGTTGGTGGATCGGCATGGGCAACCAATTAATTCATTATGATCGCAACAAAAAAATAATAGAACAAACAATACCGAACCCACCCATTGGTGCAATCAAATCGATACAACAAAAAATAGATGGTACTATTGCGCTATTGAAAGAAGGATTTGGCGTTATTTTAAAGGAAGGAAATCTATGGAATAATTATCCCATTCAAAAAGGTTTTAGCACCACAAATTTGAAAAAAATTGTCCTTGGCAACAATGATTTGAGCTGGATCATTGGACCAAAACAACAAGGTATTGTATTGTTTCAAAAACAAAATAACCAAGGCATTTGGAGACAATTGAATACTGGTAAAGGATCGGGGAATTTACCAAGTATGGAAGTCACAGCTATTACAGAGGATAAGGATGGGAGCATTTGGGTTGGCACAGATAATGGGATTGCCATTTTTCAATGTACTAATATCAACGAAGCTTGTGACGCCTATTTACCAATTGTAGAGAGCAATGGATTCAATGGCTATCTTTTTCAAAAGGAAACCATTCATTCTATCATTATAGATGGTGCCAATAGAAAATGGATTGGTACCAATAATGGCGCTTGGTTAATTAGTAAAGATGGCACCGAAGTACTTCAACATTTTACCACAGAAAATAGTCCTCTTCCAAGTAATGCCGTTTTATCTATTGGCATTGAGCCCATCGAAGGAGATGTATTCTTCTTTACAAAAAATGAAATCATCAGCTATAAAGGGAATGCCACTGAGCCCGCAGTAACACAATCCGCAATAAAAATTTATCCTAATCCTATTGCACCTAATTACAATGGGCCTATTTTGATTAAAAATTTAGTGAACAATGCCTTAGTAAAAATTACAGATATCAATGGGCAACTCATGATGCAAACTAGGGCGCTTGGAGGTCAAGCAATATGGAATGGTAGAGACCAGTATCAGCAAAAAGTTGCTTCGGGTATTTATTTAATCTATGTGAGAGATGACATGGGCAACGAAAAAGCAGTAGGTAAAATAATGATCGCTGCTGGATATTAGTTAGCGGTTAATTCAAATTGTTTAAACATTTTAAACTTCCAAGAATCACGCTCACCTTGTACTACACGATACATCAACTGTCTAATCTTATTGGTAGGTTCTTTGATAGTGGTATCTGCAGGATAAACAGGGAACTTTCTAAATAAAACGCCTTCTACTAGCTTGTATTCATCCTTCCCTCTGTAACCCTTACTCAATTCCATGTCATTGTAAATATCAGGGAATAAAATGGGTGCAATCCTTTCGTTGTCTTGAGAGCAAATTGGGAAAATACTTTTTTTACCCGCTGCATCTTCAATAAAAATGATCAGGTCAGGAAATCCATCATTATTTAAATCATCGATTTCCGCACCAAATACCCTAGCCTTTAATTCTATGGATGCCTCTCTAGATTCAGATTTAAATCCTATTGGTCTAATATTCAATACATTTTTATCTGGTGATTTGTTTAAACAAGAAATTCTATAACCAGATTTGCCAATTTTCATGGTGCTGTCATATTTAGCCCAAGCTTGTCCAGTCAATTGTCCTGAAAAAATGATGCAACAGAAAAATAGAATAGTACGCATAATTTACAATTATTTTATAATAGCGGTAATGCTAATTTCAACATTCACATTTCTTGGTAATGTTTTTACAGCCACCGTTTCACGCGCAGGAAAATCAGCATTGAAATAACTGCCATATACTTGATTCACTGCAGCAAATAAATCCATACTACTTAAAAATATACTCGTCTTAACAATATGCTCAAAATTGATATTCGCCTCGTCTAAGATGGCTTTGATATTTTCCATCACTTGTGTTGTTTCGGCTTCGATAGACGATAAAACCAACTCACCTGTAGCTGGATTAAATGCGATTTGACCACTAGCAAATAAAAAGCCATTGGCAATCACAGCTTGACTATAAGGACCAATAGGTGCAGGTACTTTATTACTTTGGATGATCTGTTTAGACATATATTTTATTTAGAATTGCAATTTCTAATTTTTTGGGCAAATCCCACCTATTTTTGCAGTATAAATTTATCACTTGGCTACATTTTTAATCATAGACACCGCTTTGGAAGAAGCCATTGTGGCATTGGGCAAGGATGGCAAGATCATCGGCGAATTGACCAATAAGGAGACGCATAGCCATGCCAGCTTTATTCAAGTAGCTATTGCCAATGTTTTAGAGGCGCAGCAAATCGCGATGACGGAATTAGATGCTATTGTAGTGACTTTAGGACCTGGAAGTTATACAGGTTTAAGGGTTGGACTTGCCACTGCAAAAGGAATTGCCTATGCATTAGAAAAGCCGCTTATAGGATTATCTACATTGAACGCTTTAGCAGCAGCAGCTGTTCAAGTTTCGCCAACAACAATTGAAGTATCGACCCAAATCTTTTCAATGATCGACGCTAGGAGGATGGAAGTCTTTGGCGCCATCTATGATACATCCCTCAAGCCAATCCTGCCAGAACAAGCCATGGTGCTGGATCAGACAAAATGGAATAGCTTAATCCCTCAACCCACTATTTGTATTGGGAATGGACATTTAAAAACAAAGGATTTTACATCCACACATAATCTGACATACGTAGAAGGAAATTACACGAGCCAAGTGCTGCTTGATTTGGCGATGACAAAATGGACCGCAGGGCAATTTGAGGATTTGGCCTATGTTGGTCCAAATTATTTAAAGGAAGTATATATCCTGCCCCACAAATAAAATATATTAAAAAATACTATGTATTAATTATTCATTAACTTTACACTGTAATACAATTCATAACCCCCAATATGTAATTTGTCATGAATCAATCATTATCCTTGCTACAATTAGACAATGGCACCACACCATTAAAAGTGGATTTAAATCATAGCAAAAAAGCTGCTATGATTTTAAGAGCCCTAAATCACAAACTTCGTCAACAAATTTTAAAACTGATTGACGAGCATCAAAAAATGACTGTAACCGAGATCTATGTAAAACTTAGATTAGAACAATCAGTTGCATCCCAACATTTAGCCATTTTAAGAAGAGCCGGTATTGTTGTCACTGTCCGTGAAGGAAAGTTCATTTTTTATATGGTGGACTATAATCGTCTCGAGCAAGTGAACCAATTTGTAGAACAATTAGTTGGATAATATGGTTTTAAGCTTAGCTCAATTTTTATCTTTATCTCAAGATGAATCGGTACAAATTATTGATACCCGAATTGATGCTGAATTTTTA
>JBILIU010000007.1:0-25557 GCA_044368905.1 Sediminibacterium sp.
TGGACGAAGTCGAAGAAATTATGTCGGACCTCATTGCCGAAAATTTCTTAAACGAAGAGCGATTTGCTGTTCAGTTTGCGGGGGGACATTTTAGAATCAAGGGCTGGGGAAGGATCAAAATTCAACATGCTTTACAACAAAAAAGGGTCAGCAAGTACAATATTAAAATAGGCTTAAAGGCCATTGACGAGGATGCGTATCTTAAAACCCTGCAACAATTAGCCACCAAAAAATGGCATAGCTTAAAGGGAGAACGAGGCCTAGGTCGCATGGCAAAAACATATGCATTCTTACACCAACGCGGATTTGAGCCGATTTTGTACCAACCCATTGTGCAGAAGCTTTATAAGCCCTAGGTAAAAAGCCTGTCCATAAAATTGCATTATATTTACATAGCATTTTTTGCATAGACATTTAAATTGATTCCGTTGTCAACACTTAAACTTACATTAATTCAGACGCATCTTTATTGGGAAGACAAAGGCGCTAATCTTGCTTTTTTAGAACAAAAAATTGTCAACCTAGATGCACCGACAGAAATCGTCATCCTGCCAGAAATGTTCAATACTGGATTTAGTATGCAGCCCGAATTACATGCAGAAACAATGGCGGGGCCCAGTGTTCAATGGATGCGTCGAATAGCCATGGCAGAAAAAGTAATTCTCACCGGCTCCTTGATGATTCAAGAAGCAGGCCAATATTATAATAGACTTATCTGGATGTTACCCAATGGTGAATATGGTCATTATGATAAAAGGCATCTTTTTGCTTTCGCAGGAGAAGACCAACATTATAAAGCTGGCAACAAAAGATTGATTGCAAGCGTAAAGGGTTGGAAAATTAATTTACAAATATGTTATGACCTACGCTTTCCTGTTTGGGCAAGACAAGCAACTAATAACGAATATGATGTATTAATTTATGTAGCTAACTGGCCAGAAAAAAGAAGCCATGCCTGGAAAACCTTATTGGTTGCCAGGGCGATAGAAAATCAAGCTTTTGTGGTTGGTGTAAATAGGGTGGGACTGGATGGCAATAATATTGCACACAGCGGAAACTCAATGGTAGTGGGTCCTTTGGGTGAAGTGATGTACCACTGCCAGGATCAAGAAGCGGTATTTCAAATTACACTCAATCGCGAAGAACTTGAAACTACAAGAAATCAATTTCCATTTTGGAAGGACGCAGACTTCTTTACAATCCAATCTACCTAAATTTTTATGACTTTACATTATTCAACAAAAGCATTATTCACTGGATCAGCATGGTTGAATGATGTAGTAGTACATATTGAAAACAATCTGGTGGTTGGAATTGATCAAAAAGGATTTGATTCCAACAACGCAACATCTTTTATTATTCCCGCGCTAATTGATTTACAATTATACGGCGCAGGTGGAAAATTACTGTCTGAGTTTCCTGAAAAAGATACGATCGAAAAAATTTATCAATTTTGTATAGAAGGCGGCGCTGGATTTTTTCAACCAACTATTGCATCCCAAAGTATGGACATTATCTATGCATCTATAGATGCAGTAAAAGCTTATAAAGCTGCTGGTGGTATGGGTTGTATAGGATTACACTTGGAGGGGCCTTGGATTCATCCAGGTAAAAAAGGGGCGCATGATATGTCAGTGATACATATTCCAGCATTAGAAGAGGTCGCATCTATTTTGGCATACGGCAAAGATTTAATTAGTATGATTACGCTTGCGCCAGAAATTTGTACACCAGCAATTATCAAACTCATTCAGGATGCAGGTGTTGTGGTCTCTGCTGGTCATACCAATGCCTCTTACGAACATGGAATGCAATTTTTTAATGATGGCATTCCTGTTGCAACACATCTTTTCAATGCCATGAGTGCCTTTCAACATCGCGCACCGGGCGTTGTGGGCGCGCTGTTTGATCATCCAACTGCAATGAGCAGTATTATTGCAGATGGATACCATGTTGATTATGCTGCAATACGTGTTGCTAAAAAAATAATGGGCGATCGTTTATTTTGTATTACTGATGCCGTTACGGAAACGAGCACAGGATTGTATCAACATACACTGGTTAGTGACAAATATGAATCCGCTGGAACATTGAGTGGGTCTGCTTTAACACAGTTAAAATCTATTCAGAACTTAGTTGAACATGTAGGCATACCGCTTGGCGAGGCAATACGCATGTGTAGCTTGTATCCAGCTAAGGTCATGCAAAACAAAAATATAAGTGGTACAATAGAAATCAATCAAAAAGCGAATCTACTTTGTTTAGCTGCAGATTACACAATTTTAAATAGCGTCTTTAACAATTAAGCCTCTTTTCCAAATGCATTCCAGCCCTGCGCGGTAATATCAAATAAATTATTTCCCTTTGTAATTAATTTGTTGCCTTCTGATGCATCACACATATATCCAATCACACTAATTTCTTCTTGCATTGTCATTTTATCATAGTCTACTTGCTTCATGGTAAATAGCAATTCATAATCTTCACCTCCATTCAATGCACAAACTGTGGCGTCTAATCCAAACTTAAATGCAGCAGCCTTACTCGCTTCGTTGATAGGAATTTTTTCTTCATAAATCCTGCAGCCTAATTCAGATTGTTTACATAAGTGCAATACATCCGAACTCAATCCATCGCTGATGTCCATCATGGACGTTGGTTTGATTTCTAATTTTTCTAGCAAATCAATAATATCTTTTCTTGCTTCTGGTTTTAATAATCTTCCTACGATATAATCTTCGTTTTCTAAATTGGGTTGTATTTCTGGGTTTTCTAAAAAGATTTGTTTTTCGCGCTCCATCAATGTTAGTCCTAAAAATGCTGCGCCCAAATCTCCAGAGACACAAATTAAATCACCTGACTCGGCTGTGCTTCTTTTAATATAGGCATCTGGTGCTACTTCACCCAGTGCCGTCACAGAGATAATCAATCCTTTTTGTGAGGTAGAAGTGTCGCCTCCGATTAAGTCTACGCCATATTTATCACAAGCGATAGCTACGCCATTATAAAATTCTTCTAGTGCTTCTAAGCTAAAGCGATTGCTGAAAGCCACGCTCATGGTGATTTGCGTAGGGTGCGCATTCATTGCATAAATATCACTAAGGTTCACCACCACCGATTTATATCCAAGATGTTTTAGTGGTGTATACATTAAATCAAAGTGCACGCCTTCAATTAGCAAATCTGTTGTGATCACGGTTTGTTTTCCAAAATGATCTATCACTGCTGCGTCATCACCTATTGACAAAACGGTGGATGCGTTAAGTGTTTCAAAATTTTGTGTTAATCGATCTATCAATCCAAACTCGCCTAGTTTTTCTATTTCTGTTCTTTCTGTTGACATAAATTATAAATCTTACTTTTATTATTTCCTTTAAATTTCTACACTATTTCTTAAAGCGATCCCCCATTGACCACCGATAATAATTGATCGTGAATAAAACCATTGGTTGCTATGATGCCCGGCTGGTATGGGTTATAAGCGTTTCCTTTTAAATCTGTTACTTTTCCTCCTGCTTCCTCTACTATTAAAAAACCAGCAGCGCTATCCCATGGTTGAAGTTTATGTTCGTAAAATCCATCAAACCTTCCAGCTGCAGTCCAACATAAATCAAGTGCTGCACTTCCTAGTCGACGAACTGGTATGGCCTTGCGTACTAGTTTTTCAAAAACTTGTAAGGGACCATTTTCACTATCTAAATATTGATAAGGAAAACCTGTTACCAAACAACTATGTAAAATAGAATCCTTATTACTTACGGTAATTGGTCTTCCGTTTAAAGTCGCGCCTTTTCCTTTTTCTGCAAAAAACAATTCATTCATAAATGGATTATACACCGAACCTAAAATCATTTCTCCTTTATGTTCCACACCAATACTTACACAACAAATTGGGATGCCATTTGCAAAATTAATGGTGCCGTCAATGGGATCGATGATCCACTTTGTATCCGATAAGGATGCCATCTCGCCCGTTTCTTCGCTTAAAATAAAATGGTCTGGAAACTGAGACTGAATTAACCCGATAATTGCTTTTTCCGAAGCATGGTCTGCCTCGGTGACCAAATCATTTATAGAAGATTTACTAGCAATTGTAAAAGTACCGTTAAAAAAACGAGTCAACTCTTTTGCTCCAACCTCTACAGCCTGAATTAGCGTATTTTTAATCATAAGACAAAAGTAGGTTCGTTTGCTCGAATAACATTCGTATTTTTGTTTTCAATTTCATAAAAGTAAAAACCTGTTTTTATAGATGCCCATTTTTGAATTTAATTTGCCAAAAGGCCTTTCTAAAGCACTTGGTCTTCCAACTAAGAGCCCAAGAACGGCGCAAATGCGTGTTTTAAAAAAACTACTTAAAACAGCACAATACACTTCTTTTGGACAAAAATTCAAATTCGCAGAGATTTTAAAACACCGTCATATTGGTAAAAATTTTCAAGAATCCGTTCCAACTTATAATTATAACAAGATCTACAAGGATTGGTGGCATTTAACACTCGAGGGTCAGTCGGATATTTGCTGGCCTGGTAAAATCAATTACTTTGCACTAAGTAGCGGTACTAGTGAAGCAGCCAGTAAGTATATACCCATTACGAACGACTTGTTAAGGGGCAATAAAATCATCATGATCAAGCAATTGATTAGCTTGTTTAAATATCGTGAGATCCCTATATCTGCCATTGGCAAAGGTTGGCTTACATTGGGGGGCAGTACGGATTTACAAAAAGGAGCTGGCTATTATGCTGGGGACTTAAGCGGTATTACAGCAAAAAAATCTCCGTTTTGGTTTCAGCCTTTTTATAAGCCAGGTAAAAAAATTGCAAAAGAGCGCGATTGGAATAAAAAACTAAAAGAGATTGTAGAGAAGGCGCCCGAATGGGATATTAGTTTTGTGGTTGGTGTACCCGCCTGGATACAAATGTGTTTAGAGATGGTGATAGAGCGCTACAAACTAAACAATATCCACGAGATCTGGCCCAACCTTACTTTGTTCGTACATGGTGGGGTAAGCTTTGAACCTTATAAACATGGTTTTGAAAAATTATTAGGAAAACCGATTGAATACGTTGAAACCTATTTAGCAAGTGAAGGTTTTTTAGCTTGGCAGGATAAACAAAACGCATTGGGAATGCGTTTGACCTATAACCAACATATCTTTTTTGAATTCGTTCCTTTTGATGAAACAAATTTTGATGATAACGGCGAAATGGTGGAAAACCCAGAAGCTTTAATGATACACGAGGTAGAAGAAGGTAAAGATTATGCAATATTAATTAGTACCCCCGCAGGTGCTTGGCGCTATTTAATTGGGGACACTGTTCGTTTTGTAGATAAGGCCAATGCAGAAATTATCATCACAGGAAGAACCAAGCATTTTTTAAGTCTAGTGGGCGAGCACTTAAGCGTGGACAACATGAACAAGGCGATTCAGTTGGTGAGTGAAGAATTGAATTTGTCTATTCCAGAATTTACTGTAACTGGTGAGCCTCATGGCAATTTTTTTGGGCACCATTGGTATGTAGCATGTGATCAAGCTATTGACGAAAAACTATTAGCAGAAAAATTAGATGAAAAATTAATTCAACTCAATGACGATTATGAGATTGAAAGAAAAAATGCACTTAAATCCATTCGCGTCTCTGTACTGAAAGAAAGTTGTTTTATGGGATTCATGGAAAGCAAAGGAAAAATTGGTGGTCAACATAAATTTCCAAGGGTTTTAAAAGGAGCAATGTTAACGGACTGGAAGCGTTATATACAAAATCAATCTTAATGGTAATTGAACCAATTTTAAAAGGTTTACTGTTGGGTTTGATTTTAAGCATTTCAATAGGACCTGTCATTTTCGCAATTATCAAACAAAGTTTAACAAATGGGAAGCGCTCTGGATATGCTTTTGTAGCAGGCGTTTCGAGCAGTGATATAATTTTACTTTTTGTTTGTAATTTTTTTACCTCCTTATTTAATCTTGTGCTCAACCACAAATCAAGCATTGCTTTAGCCGGTGCTGGATTTTTATTGTTAATGGGCTTGTATACTTTGTTCTTTAAAAAACTGAAATTAGAAAACATGGGTATGGATGGGGTGCATAAAACGCTTGGGATAAAAGACCTTGTCTCTTCTTATTTTTCTGGTTTCTTAATGAACACGTTGAACCCAAGTGTGTTTTTATTTTGGTTTGCTTGGACCGCAGCCATCAATACTAGCGCAGACGACACGCCTAATCCTGTTCAATTTAAATTGATTGTTTTTGGTACCTGCCTTGGATTTGTTTTATTGTCCGATTTGATCAAAGTTTTTTTAGCAGGAAAGCTTAGACCAAGATTAACAGAAAAAAATCTAGTTTGGATCAATCGTATTTCTGGGATGATCATTTTAATCTTTAGCGCCGTGCTTTTATATAGTGCGCTATTGATCTATTAATAAAAATTGATCTTTCTTTTACAAACATTTATGCATTTTTAGTTCGTTTTAGTTGGCTTTATTGTAATTTGGACATGTGAAAAAAATTACCTTCTTGTTATTCTGTGTTTTCCTTTTAGCTAAAGCGAATATTGCTATAGCTCAATCGGGCAACATACTTGTCTTAAAAGACAGGGGCGTTACCATTAAGTCTTTTACAAAAGACAACTACATTCAATTTGAATTTAGCAATCGCCAATGGATTACTGGACAAATACAATGGATTAAAAACGATTCGTTTCAGGTTAAACAATATGCACTTCAAGCCATAATGACCCAATATGGCACTTATGGTCAAGATACATTAAGATTGGGTACGTTGACTTTACACATTAATGAAATTCGAGCTTTTGCAAAAGACAAGGGTCGATACCAAAGCGTTTTTGCAAACGGTACATTTTTAAAAGTTGGTGGTGTTTTATATAGCGGATTAAACATCACCAATTCAATCATCAATAAAGAAGCTGTGTTTGGTTCAAAAAATCTGCCTGCTATTGGTGGTGGATTTGTTGCTTATATGATTGGTAGGTGGATGGCTAAAAAAAATCCGCCTTATCGACCAATTGGAAAAAGATTTAGCGTAGAAATTTTATAAGGCTTCTATTTTTAAAAAAACAGAGATTGTTTCAACTATAATTGACATAGATTTTGATTAAAAAAATTAAACGCGTCATTTGGTATCTGTTGATTAGTTCATTACTCTATGTGGTCGTTCTGCTTTTTGTATTTCCTCCTATTACCATAACACAGTTCACCAACGTATTTGGCTTGGGGTTAAAGAGAGATTATGTTGCTTGGGAGGATCTTTCATATAATATTAAACTTGCCGCCATAGCCAGCGAGGATCAGGCTTTCCCCGATCATATTGGTATAGACTGGGAGGCCATGGAGAGAAGCTTCAAACCAAAAAAGAAAAAAAAGAAATCTAGAATTCCACTAGGAGGAGGCGCTAGCACGATTACACAACAGGTTGCTAAAAATGTTTTCTTATGGCAGGGTGGACGATACGATAAATATGTTCGTAAACTACCAGAATTTTATTTTACATTTTTAATTGAACTGATTTGGGGTAAAAAAAGAATCTTAGAAATGTATTTAAATGTAATTGAAACGGGTCCTGGTTGTTTTGGTGTGGAAGCTGCTGCACAACATTATTTTAAAAAGTCTGCTAAAAATTTATCCCGCTCAGAAGCTGCTATGATTATTGCTGGCCTTCCTAATCCCAAGAAATTCACAGCTCGACCAATGTCAAGAAGAGTTGCGTGGCGTTATCCACAAATACTAAGAGAAATGAACAATCTGGAAGGGGATGAAGATGTTAGAGATTTAATTAGAAAAAAATAGCTGGGTTTATCCACCTGTTCATCCACAATTTTTATTTTAAAACAAACGATTGTGCATAAAGCCAAGCGCTTTGTGTATTAATCTTAGATTTTTGAAAACACTAAAGATGCTGGTCTATCAGCTGTATTGCGTTAGTTGTTCTTTGCGCTCCCGCTCCAGACACAATCCCCCAGGGTGTATTTTGGTTGATCAATAGTTCTTTATAAATGGTAAATAATTCGAGTCTGGGTCCGGCATCTGGATATTCACGCATTTCGTCTGCAGCCCATGGTAGGTCTATATCACAGAGCAGGTATAGATCATAATTTCTTTCGTTGATTTGTTCTAAAATATAGTGATGGCAATTGTTAAATACATATTCACACCATACTTTCATGACATACATATCGGTGTCCACAATTAATTTATTCGAAATATTTTGTGTGGGTTGATCAATAATGTTTTTATTTAAAATTGCGAAGGATTCATCTTCGTTTTGAACTTGTCCTTTTGCAATCGTTAATAAATCATCATAAGTATACTTGGTTCCATGTTCAGATAAATAGGTTCTTGCATACTCTGGTGTCCAAATAGTTTGATAGTGCGCTGCAAGTGCTGCGCAAAGTGTTGACTTGCCCGTTGATTCGGGACCTAGAATTACTATTTTTTGAATTGGTTTCATTGTTTAATGATTTATTAATTGCTTGAGTTTGCAAGCGCTTGTTTCGCTTTTTTATTCCAAGTAATTAAACCTGCTACTGCTAAAATTAATAAAACTATAAATTGAACGCTTGTAAAAGCATAACCCTTGATAAAATAAAGTGGTATGGATGTAATATTAGTAATGATCCACCAAATCCAACTTTCAACTTTTTTCTTTGCCATCAACCACATGGCCGTATAAGCAGATGCGCTTGCTAGTGCGTCTGCCCAAGGAATTGCATCTGGGGCAAAATTGTTTTTCAAAAATTGCAATACAAAATACAAGAGCGCATAAAATCCAATAAAGACCAAAACCTGTTGAACTCTTTGGTTGCTGCTACTATTGGTGATTTGTAATACATTGGTCACTTGATCTTCTTTTTTTCTTGACCACCAATACCAGCCATAGATACTCATAATGGTATAATAAAGATTTACACTCGCCTCGCCTAATAAATGTCCTTTATAGCTTAAGTAAATATAGAGTGTTGTGTTAATGATGCCGGTTGGGAATACTAAAATATTTTCCTTTCGGCTATACCAAACCGACACGATGCCCATGATGACCGCCACCGCTTCTATCCATGTTGTTTGAAGCAAACCATTGTATACTGCTATCAAAAAATCATTCATAATTAGGATGCTTTCATTTTTTCTAATTGTAATTCCATTCTAAACATTTCGTCACGCAACTTTGCGGCTTCCATAAAGTCCATGGCCTTTGCCATTTTCTCCATTTGCTTTTTAGTTTGCAAAATTGCTTTTTCCATTTGAGGAATTGTTTCGTATTGGCTATTAGGTTCAGCTACCATATTGAGCCCGTCGGTGGTGCGAATATTGATATTATCTTGGCTAAATCCTTTGATATCCAATACTGCGGTTTGCTTCATCACCTGTTCTATTGATTTTACAATAGTGGTTGGTGTAATATTATGTTCTGTGTTGTATTGTATTTGTTTTGTTCTTCGACGATTGGTTTCATCCATGGTGCGTTGCATGCTCATTGTTATTTTGTCGCCATAAAATATAACGCGTCCGCGCACGTTTCTTGCAGCTCGACCAGATGTTTGTGTGAGTGATTTTTCATTTCTTAAAAATCCTTCTTTATCTGCATCCAATACCACCACCAATGATACCTCGGGAAGATCTAATCCCTCTCTTAGTAGATTCACGCCTACTAATACATCAATCACACCCAGTCTTAGTTCTCTTAATATTTCCACGCGCTCTAATGCATCAATATCACTATGTATGTATTTTGATTTGATATTAATTTTGGATAAATAGCGATCCATTTCCTCGGCCATCTTTTTAGTTAAAGTGGTCACCAACACACGATCACCCATCTCCACCTGCATGGCTATTTCATCTAATAAATCATCAATCTGATTTTTAGTAGGACGCACTTCTATTGGAGGATCTAACAAACCAGTAGGTCTCACCACCTGCTCTACAATGAGCCCATCTGTTTTTTCTAGTTCATATTCTCCAGGTGTGGCGCTTACAAAAATGGTTTGTCCAATCACGCGTTCAAACTCATTAAAATTAAGCGGCCTATTGTCAATCGCGCTTGGTAGTCTAAACCCAAATTCAACTAAATTCATTTTTCTACTTCTGTCCCCGCCATACATACCGGTTATTTGCGGAATGGTTACATGGCTTTCGTCAATCACACATAAAAAATCTTTTGGAAAATAATCCAATAAGCAGAATGGTCTTGTACCCGGCTTACGTCGGTCAAAAAATCTAGAATAATTTTCGATCCCCGTACAATATCCTAATTCTCTAATCATTTCTATATCATATTCAACCCTTTCTTTTATCCTTGCTGCTTCTTGGTGTTTTCCTACAGATTTAAAATACTCCACTTGTGCACGCAACTCATCCTGAATTTCAATAATGATTTCTTGTAGCATTTCTTTTGGTGCCATGTATAAATTTGCAGGAAAGATGGCCGCGTTCTCCATGGGTTCAATTCTTTTTCCTGTTTCTATTTCTATACTTTCAATGGCTTCAATTTCGTCTCCAAAAAAAGTAATGCGGTATCCATAATCAACATAAGGCAATCGAATGTCTATCGTATCTCCATTCACCCTAAATGCACCCCGATCAAATTCGGTTACAGATCGGTGGTATAAACTATTCACGAGTGCGTGTAAAAATGCTTGACGTGATAAAATTTGGCCTTGATGAATTCGAATGATACCGTTTTCATATTCAGTTGGATTACCCATACCATAAATACAACTCACACTCGCAACAATAATAATGTCTCTGCGGCCACTTAATAATTGTGCAGTTGCCTGAAGCCTTAATTTATCAAGCTCCTCATTAATGCTTAAATCTTTTTCGATATACACGCCAGATGTTGGTAGATAAGCCTCTGGTTGATAGTAGTCGTAATAAGACACAAAATACCCTACCGCGTTGTCGGGAAAGAATTGTTTAAACTCTCCATACAATTGAGCAACCAATGTTTTATTATGTGTAAGGACTAGTGTGGGGCGTTGTACGTTTTGAATTAAATTGGCAATGGTAAAAGTTTTACCTGAACCAGTCACGCCCAATAGTGTTTGTTGCATGTCTCCATTCAGCACACCCTCGGTCAATTGCGCAATTGCCGTTGGCTGATCGCCCGAGGGTGTGTAGTTGGAATGAAGTTTAAAAGGCATACGCAAAGGTAAGCGCAAACCTTAAATATGTGTATTTTAAAAACGAATTATAGTGTTTCTAAATAAGTAGCTAACCTATTGACTGCTGCTGCGACTTCTCCAATTTGTGTCTTTGTTTCTGACCAATCTTTTTGTTCAATTGCTTCACGAACACCCGGTATTGTTTTAACGCCATAGCCTGTATAAAAGCCTGGTGCGTATAAACTATGTTTGTACCATGGTCTACGGGGTAATCCGTTTGTCATTAATAAAGATTGTTCTGCTGCATAAATTTTTGCGTTGATTGCTGCAAGTTTTTGTGCATCCGCATTCGCTTTTATTTGCTCAACTTGTTGTGCTGCTTTTTCTAAATGCGTTAATGCGTTTAATATCGGTGCAAAATCTACATACGGCACATCTTCAACTGTTGTTGGTAATTTTAAACCCTCTGTTGGATCTGCCGCAACAGCGTATGCTTTTGTGTTCACTAGTTCATTTTCTACTTTTACTTTTTCACGCATTTGCTCTACGTTGTTCATAAGCTCTGTGATATATCCTTTTACTGTTTTGTGTAAGGCTGTAAAATCAAATGGTAAAGCGTCTGCCTCGGATAATCTTAATGCAGCGCGTCCTGCTGTTTGTGCAAGTGTGACACCATAAGCAAATCCTGGGTCTTTGTATTTTGAATAATGGTCATAAGAATCATAAATAGAATGGTATTCTCCACCTTCGTTTTCTCCACCAAATCCAATGTTCAATGAAGGAACACCAACGTGTTGGATGAAGGAAGAATAATCAGAACCCGAACCCATTGCACCTAGTGGATAGGTGGTGCTATTTAAAATTTCTTTTTTGGCTGCAGTAGTTGTTGCTTCTGTAGCGCGATTCGCTCTTTGTCTTTCAAAAATAGTGACACCTGTTTGAGGGTCTTGGATGGATTTGCTAATATCAGTAATCAATCCTGTGAAAGCATGAGAGCCTTCGGCGCCCAAGAAGCCCCTACCATTTCCGTCTGAATTAATATAGGCAACTGCTTTTGCTTGTAAAGATGCTGCGTGTTCTTCGACCCACTCTACAGATCCCATCAAACCTTGTTCTTCTGCATCCCATGCACAATAAACAAGTGTTCTTTTTGGTTTCCATCCTGATTTTACCAACGCACCGATTGCTTGTGCCTCTTCTAGTTCTGCCGCCATGCCACTTACTGGATCATTTGCGCCGTTTACCCAAGCGTCGTGGTGATTTCCTCTAATAACCCATTGGTCTGGGTACTGGCTACCCTGGATCATTGCAATCACATTGTATGCTGGGCGTAATTTCCAATCAAAATCAAGCTTTAAATGCACCTTAGACTTACTAGGTCCTATATGGTAGGTAAAAGGGAGTCCGCCTCTCCAAGATTTTGGTGCCACCGGGCCGGCCATGTCTTGTAATAAGGGCGCTGCGTCGCTATAACTAATTGGTAGTACTGGTATTTTTAATAAGTTTTCTGCATTATTGTGGTCAACCCTTGGAGCGCCATCCACAGATGCGTAGTTGGGTGTACTAGGATCACCTGGATAAATCACCATATCCATAATTGATCCTCTTTGAACACCGTATTTATTTTTAAACGGACCTGCTGGGTAGACATCGCCCGCTCCATAACCGTCGTCCTGAGGATCAGAATAAATTAAACAACCAATCGCACCATGTTCTTGTGCCACTTTTGGTTTAATCCCTCTCCAGCTTCTACCATATTTAGCAATCACAATTTTTCCTTTTACATCAATACCATATTTAGCAAGGGTCTCATAATCTTCGGGTAAACCATAGTTTACAAAAACCAATTCTGCATTCACATCGCCATCCGCGCTCCAACAATTATAGGTTGGTAATTGATCAGCTTGGGCAGAAGTTGCGTCTTCTTTTAAAGCGGGCTCTTTTAATAAAGCTTTAAAATTCGTAGCACCCTTCATTTCTAATACACGCGTAATTGGGGTTGGAAATAATAATTGATAGGTTACAATTTTTGTATCCCATCCTGATGCTTTAAATTGTTTTGCAATTTCATCTGCAACAAATTTTCCGCCAACAGATCCAATATGGTGTGGAACAGAAGACATTAATTTAATATTTTCACCAATCCTTTTTGCACTCAGTTGACTATCAAAATTTGATTCCAATTTTTTTTGAGCATCTGTGTTTTTGAATCCTGTAAACTGTTGTGCAATACTATTGATGCCTAGGTTCAATAAGATTGTGCAAAAAACGATTGCTCTTTTTGTGTTTGCCATAGTTGTATAATTTATTGTGTAATTATTGTAATTGAGTTGTTTGAAAGAGATTTAAACTTTTCTATTTAAATAGTTGACATAATTAGGAAGTCTGTATTCATATTCACCTTGCATAAACGGAGAGGTCACTAAAAAATCTGCGGTGGTTCTATCACAAGCCATTGGTAGATTCCAGGCTACGGCTAGTCTTAATAAGGCTTTTACATCACTATCGTGTGGTTGCGCTTCCATTGGATCAAAAAAGAAAAAAATCATGTCGATATCACCGGTTGCAATCATGGCGCCAATTTGTTTGTCGCCGCCAAGCGGCCCACTTAATAATTTAACCACGGGCTGGTCTAATGCTTCTTCTATTAAACGACCTGTCGTTCCTGTTGCGATCAGGCTATGCTTGGATAGAACAATTTTATTGTGTACCGCCCATTCAATAATGTCCTTTTTTTTATTATCGTGTGCAATGAGTGCAATTTTTTTTCTCTTTTCGAGTTTTCTTATAGACGACATAGTTAAAATTTTAAAAGATTATTCTTGTACCCTTTTTGCTATAATTGGTAGTGCAACCAAGATAGTTAAAATAATGGTTGTTGGAAATTGAAATAGCTTAAGTACTAAAAATAGGATGAATAAAAAAAGAGGGTATGCAAAAAGTAGTACGGAAAATAAAACTGAATCATAAAACACTGTATTCTTTGTTTTTTTCGCTACGAAGTTCTGTATGAGTTTATAAAAAGGTAGGTGTATTTTATAAAATAAGTGGTTGGTATTAAACTTAGTGGGGATGGTTGGTATTAAAATATTTTCTTTAAGTTGATCGAAAACCATTTGATTAAATAGTACACGGTCTTTGCTATTTTGAATTAGTGGAACCATTGTCATTTCTGAAACAACAAGATTAACTATTTTTCCAATTCCCCTAAATTGATTAAATGCTATTCCGGCAATATGAACGGTTGGATCTGTGTTTAGTTTTTGAATGCCCTCTAAAATTCTAGCAGTGCCTTTTTTAAAGGGTTGTAATTCATTACTATTCACACAAATACCTTCTATGAAAATTAATACCGCAAAACCCTTACTTAATAATTCAATTGATCTACTAAAGGCATAGTCATTCAAGTGTAAAAACTCCTTTCCTTCTCTAAGTCTATACACAGGAATCATATTTAATGATTCTAATAAAAATCGGTGAATTGGTTTTTTAAAAGCATCCCCCCTTGCTAAAAAATATACCCTCCTTTTATAATAAGAGCCAATTATTAAAGCATCTAAAAAAGAATTAGGGTGGTTTGCAATAATTAATAGTGGTCCTTTTGTTTTAAAAAGTCGTTTGTTTTTAAGGTGTATCTTATTACAGAACAACCACAATCCAGCTTGTATTAATATTTTTAATAATTGCACCACCCTATAAATATAAAAAAACCGCATCACAAATGATGCGGTCATTACCTACTAACCTTAAAAAAACACGTTTATATAGACTAATGTGCTGCAGCTGCTTCTACTTTTGCTGCTATTTTAGCTCTAATTTTTGCCTCAATTTCATTCGCCATTTCTGGATTATCATGCAAAATTGTTTTAACAGAATCACGTCCTTGGCCTAGCTTATTTCCTTCATAACTAAACCAGCTACCACTCTTATTGATTATTTCTAATTCAACACCCATATCAATAATCTCACCAATTTTGCTAATTCCTTCTCCAAAAATAATTTCAAATTCTGCGGCTCTAAATGGAGGTGCTACTTTATTTTTAACCACTTTTACTTTTACTCTATTTCCTATTGCTTCGTCACCATCTTTAATTTGTGCCATTCTTCTGATATCTAATCTAACAGAAGCGTAGAACTTTAAAGCGTTACCACCAGTTGTTGTTTCAGGATTACCAAACATCACGCCGATTTTTTCACGTAATTGATTGATGAAAATACAAACCGTTCCAGTTTTATTAATTGTTGCAGTTAACTTTCTCAATGCTTGAGACATTAATCTTGCGTGTAATCCCATTTTTGAATCACCCATTTCACCTTCTAATTCGCTTTTTGGAACCAAAGCAGCAACTGAATCAATCACCACTACATCAATAGCACCTGATAAAATTAAACGATCTGCAATTTCTAAAGCTTGCTCACCATAATCTGGTTGAGAAACCAATAGATTATCCACATCAACACCTAGACGTTTTGCATAAGCACTATCAAAAGCATGTTCTGCATCAATAATTGCACACATACCGCCTTTCTTTTGTGCCTCTGCTATCACATGGATTGCCACTGTAGTTTTACCAGAAGATTCAGGTCCATAGATTTCAATAATTCTTCCTTTTGGTAAACCGCCAATTCCTAACGCAGTGTCTAATCCAATTGATCCTGTAGAAATAACTTCTTGAGGCTCTTGACTGCGCTCATTCATCATCATTACACTTCCTTTGCCATAATCTTTATCGATTTTATCGATTGTTAACTTAAGGGCTTTTAATTTTTCTGCGTTACTCATAGCTTGTCGTTTTATGTTTTCGTTTTAATAGAATGTGAAGATAGGGATAAAATGTGAATAAACTAAAATATTTAGTATTATTTTACTAATTTGATTAGTTATTTATTTTAATCTAGCTTAAATTTTATATAAAACATTGATTTTTAATTATTTATAATTTATTTTAATTTAGTAATAAATTTAGTATTTATTTGTTTTTCTTTTTTAATTATTTATCTACCAGTTAAAATAGGTGTTTAATAGGATCCAATAAAAGTAGTTTATTTTTAAATAATCATTGAAATCAGGAATGTGCATTACTACCGTAGTATTCTTTTATAATACATTTATATAAATCAACTAATACTATTACGGCTGTTAATATCTTAATAACTTAGTTATACACTTTAGTTTTTTATATGGTTTTATTTAACCAATGTATTTTTACCATCCAATGTTTACACGCACAATTACATTTTAGCCTACTTATATATATTCTTCTATATATATAATTTTACCATTCTTTTTAATAGCCACAGTTTATCCACTGTTAATTAACGGGTATAAGTGAACCATAATTTTCACCAAAATCTACTTATTTATACTTCCAAATCACCTTATTCCTTTTTTATACCCATTTTTTTAAGCAAAAAAGGTGCTTATCCACTGTTTTTTTATTTATCCACTTATCCTTTGTGTATTTTATTAAGGATTCAAATGAATTTCGTTCATATAATATACTAAATTTGCTGCCTATATAATTATAAGATACATATGTCTATTATTCAGAACATTCGTGATAAAGGTGCTTGGATCATCTTTACAATTATCGTAATCGCATTGGTTGCTTTTGTATTACAAGATGGAATTGGTAAACAAGGTAATACAACAGTTACTGATTTAGGAACCGTAAACGGGGTTAGTATTAATAAAATTAGTTTCGAAGAGAAATTAGAAATACAAGTACAGAATTATGCCTCCCAAGGTGTTAAGCGCGAACAATTAATTGGTTTCTTATGGAATCAAGAAATTGATCGTATTTTATATGTTAAAGAAGAAGAAGCATTAGGAATTACTGTTGGTAATAAAGAAATCACCGATGTTTTATTCGGAACTGAATCTCCATTTAAACAAGAGTTCACAGATCCTAATACTGGAGAATTCAAAGTGAATGACGCAAAACAAGCGATTGCGCAAGTTAAAAAAAGCAAGAACCAAGAACAAATCAATCAAATAGAAAAGATGTACATCGAGCCATCTATCGAAAATAGATTGAGAAATAAATACCAGGCACTAATCGTAAAAGGACTTCAGGTTCCAAGCTGGATGGTTCAAAAACAATACAACGAATTAAATAGTATTGCAAATATTGAGATTGTGGGGATTCCTTATGTTAGTATTTCTGATAGTACAATAAAAGTGACCGATGATGAAGTTGCTACTTATATTAAAGAAAACGCTGCAGCTTTTCAAGTCGAGGAAGCTTCAAAGTCAATTAATTTTGTAGGATTTTCTGCAGCACCTACTAGTGCTGACTCTACAAGTGTTTTAAATTCAATCAGCGCGTTAAAAGCAGATTTCCAAGCAGCGCCAGATGCTGCAGCTTTTTTAAATAAAGCAGGCTCTGATTTACCATTTTATAATAGTTATATAAGCAGCAAATCTATACAGGTCCCAAATAAAGAAGCAATAATTGCTTCGGGAGTAGGCAACGCTTATGGTCCTTATGTGGATGGAAAAAATTATACAATTGCAAAAGTGATTGGTGTTAAACAATGGCCAGATAGCGCAAGCGTAAGACATATATTAATTGCAACTGCTGGACAAAATGGACAAATTATTCGTGATGATAGTGCTGCTAAGAAATTAATTGATAGCATTAAATCTGCAATAGCAGGTGGTGTTTCTTTTGACGAAATGGTTTTAAAATATTCAGACGACGCGGGTAGTAAGGAAAAGGGCGGTAAATATGAGATGTTCCCTCAAGCACAAATGGTAGGACCGTTTAATGATTTTTCTTTTGATAATACAGTTGGTTCGAAAGGTGTTGTAAAAACAGATTTCGGATACCATTATATAGAAGTTTTAAAGCAAACCCCAAGAAGTCCAGCTTACAAAATTGCTTATTTATCTAAGGCAATTCTTCCTAGTAGCGAAACAATTGGTGTTGCGTCTGCAGCAGCAGCAGCTTTTGCAAGTGCAAGTAAAGATACCAAGTCATTCAACCAAGAGGCGGTTAAATTAAATAAACAAACCTTCCCAGCTTCTGGTATTAAGTCAATGGATTATGAAATTCCGGGTCTTGGAGAATCTAGAACCCTTGTTCGTTGGGTTTATGAAAATGATTTAAATAGTGTTTCAGAACCTACAGAGATTGGAGATAGTTATTATGTTGCTATTATCACCGGCGAAGAAAAACTTGGCCTAGTGTCTGTTGCTTCGGCAAGACCACAAGTGGAGGGAATTTTGAGAGACCAAAAGAAAGCAATTCAGATCAAACAAAACTTCAAAGGAACTACGATGGAGGCGATAGCTGCGAGCGCTAAAACAATAGTACAACCAGCAGATAGTATTAATTTCAACTATTCTTTAATACCAGGCATTGGCAATGAACCAAAACTGGTTGGTGCTGCATTTAACAAAGCATTTTTAAACAAACCAAGTGCTCCAATTGCTGGCAATGCCGGTGTTTTTGTAATTAGTGTAAAATCTCAGGGTGCAAAAGCTACAACCCAAGATTTAGCCAGCTTTGAATCGGACTTACTTAATAGAACAAGATCTGTGATCTATAGAACCAATATAGGACTTAAAAAAGTTGCTAAGATTAAAGATAATCGCATGAAGGTTTATTAGTATCAGCTACAATATTTTGAAACCCCCGAACTCTCGGGGGTTTTTTATTCGCTTTTCGAAACAAGATCATGCTAGGGTTTCTAAAAAACAATTTAATTTTACGCCATGTCTGAGCCCTTCATCAATAAAGTAGCGGAGAGTGGTTTAATTAGTTTAGACCTTGCCCAATATATCCCAAACAATGAAATTGTTGTTTTTGATATTAAGCCATACTTGTTTATGGAATTAATATTAAAAGAAAAAGATTTTCGCGCAAGCTTATCTTCAATTGACTGGACTCAGTTTGAAAATAAAATTGTCGGCATTTTTTGTAGTACAGATGCGATTATTCCAATGTGGGCTAATATGCTTATTGTTGCTAATCTTTCGCCTTTTGCGAAATCTGTTTATTTCGGGGATGAAAAACAAACAAGAGAATTGGTTTTATTAGAAGAGATTCAAAAGATAGATGCAACAATATTTATAGATCAGCGTGTTGTTGTAAAAGGCTGTGGTGATACACCTATTGGAGAATCGGCATTTATTGCGATTACTCAAAAACTTCGACCTGTAGTAAAGAGTATTATGTATGGGGAGCCTTGTTCAACGGTACCTGTTTATAAAAAGAAATAAATACAGTGGGGTTTTTAAGGTTTTTTTAAAGATTCTTTTTTCCACTAAACACTTACGCGTTTCAATCCTTAAAATAATTATTTCTTTCTATTTCTAATCTTACATCCTCGGGAACCAAATAACGAATAGTGATGCCGTCCTTGCAATTATTACGAATTAATGTTGCAGATAATTCTAACATCGGCGCTTCTAAGTAAGTTACATCTGCGCCATGTTTTTCAGTAATGTCAAAGCCCGGCCTTCTATAAACAATGAATTGATAGTTTTTGACAAGCGCTTCAAAGTTCTTCCATTTTGGTAAATTTTGAAAACTATCACTTCCCATGATCACATAAAATTGATGCTGAGGATATTTCTCTTGTAAATAAGTTAATGTATCAATGGTGTAAGAGGGCTTCGGTAATTTAAACTCAATATCACTTACTTTAATTTGAGTGTCATCTTCGATCGCCAATTGCGCTAAATGCAAACGATCATACTCGTTTAATAAACTGGATTGTGTTTTATGTGGATTTTGAGGAGAGACCACCAACCAGATTTGTTGCAAATCGGTATGGTTCGCAATAAAGCTTGCAACCATTAAGTGACCGTGGTGGATAGGATTAAATGAACCAAAAAATAAACCAATTTTCATCTCAATGTGTTGATATTCAGTTAGTTGTGTCTTTTCTAGGTAATAATAATACCCTCGGCCTCGTCGTTTCTTAGGCTTAATTGATAGCCTGCTACAGAAATTGAAATAGGATCACCAAGGGGCGCAATTTGTTCAACCCTAATTGTTTCACCTGGAATACAGCCCATTTCCATCAACTTTAAAAATATTTCATCGTTCTCAAAGGAATGAATGATACCCGATTCTCCAATTTTTAATTCTGACAATTTCTTCATAATTGACCACAAAGATACCATAGTTTATATTTAAGTACTTACGAAATATGGAGCATTAAATTTCGTTATAAATACAATCAGTTTCAATGTATTATGGGACATACTATTTTTTTCAACAATGCGGACAGGGCCACCAGCCTTAGGTTTAGGACCAAGTTAAAGTCCTTTATCAATAAGCAATGTCTTAAAGAGGGTCTTCATATTGAAACACTCCAATATGTATTCTGTTCCGACGCTTTTGTATTAGATATTAATAAGCGCTATCTCAATCATAATTTCTATACGGATATCATCAGCTTTGATTTATCAGAGCAGAAGGGACAGTTAATCGGAGATGTATATATAAGTATTGATCGCGTGAAGGAGAATGCCAAAACAGAGGGGAATTTGTATATGCATGAATTATTAAGGGTTATTTTTCATGGCGCATTGCATTTTTGTGGATACAGGGACAAGAAACCGGCTGATGTGAAGGTCATGCGTTCTATGGAGGACAAATGGCTGAAGGCATATTTGAAAACAATTGCTTAAGATTTTTCAATTATTTGAATGTTCCACGTGGAACATTCAAATAATTATAGGAACATCAAACGCAAGCGTTTTCTCGTGGAACACCCTAGCAATTATTCAACACCAGAGAACCACCTATAAAATTTAAAGATTGAGAAAATATACCTATCCCTTGGCTCTCGCTCGCTTTGCTCGAACGTTCGCTACGGAATAGTATATTATTCTCAATTACTTACTGTATTAATACTGATTAGAGAATGTTGCGATTCGGTATTACCCCAAATTGAATAATTAGAAAACAATACAAATATTCGACGAACTTTCGAGCAAGGCGAGCAGAGAGACGAATATTTTGGTATTTTTTCTAATCTACACTTGTAGAAGAGAAAATACAAAGTGTTCCATGAGAAAACACGAAATGTTTGATAATCAAAATAAATTAATAGCGTTCCACGTGGAACGTTTTATTTAATCATTCCATCTTATCTTTGCAACCTTATGTTTCCAAAATACAATGTCATAGTAGTAGGAGCGGGCCACGCAGGTTCTGAAGCGGCGGCGGCGGCGGCCAATATGGGCTCTAAGGTCCTGTTGATTACCATGAATATGCAGACCATTGCACAAATGAGTTGTAATCCGGCTATGGGTGGTATTGCAAAGGGTCAAATTGTGAGAGAGATAGATGCTTTGGGTGGTTACAGTGGAATTGTGTCTGATTTAAGTACGATTCAGTTTAGGATGTTGAATAAAAGTAAGGGACCGGCAATGTGGAGCCCTAGGGCACAAAATGATCGACACTTATTTGCAAGCAAGTGGAGAGAAATGTTAGAGCTTACTCCGAATGTTGATTTTTATCAAGACTCTGTAAATGAATTAGTTATAAAAAAGGGAAAGGCCTGTGGTGTTAAAACTAGCATGGGGCACGAGATCTTATCCGACGCGGTGGTGATCACTAGCGGTACTTTCCTAAATGGCATCATGCATATAGGTGAAAAACAAATGGGTGGTGGACGTGTGGCAGAAAGAGCGGCAACAGGTATTACAGAGCAGCTTGTTTCTTTTGGACTAGAATCAGATAGACTCAAGACGGGCACACCTCCAAGAGTGGATGGTAGAAGCTTAGATTATACTAAAATGGAAGAACAAAAGGGAGACGAAGAGGTGGTGGGCTTTAGTTATATGGATATTCCAAGGGTTAACGCGGCAGATCAACGTTCTTGTTGGATTACTTATACAGATCCAATTGTACACGATATTTTAAAAACCGGATTTGACAGAAGCCCAATGTACCAGGGTCGTATAGAAGGCGTGGGTCCAAGATACTGTCCTAGTATCGAAGATAAAATCAATCGATTTGCGGATAGAGAAAGACACCAATTATTTGTGGAGCCAGAAGGCTGGAATACGGTAGAGGTATATGTAAACGGTTTTAGCACGAGTTTGCCAGAAGAGGTTCAGTATCAAGCACTTAGAATGGTTCCGGGCTTTGAAAATGCAAGAATGTTCCGCCCTGGTTATGCAATCGAATATGATTTTTTCCAACCTACCCAATTAAGGTATACACTAGAAACAAAGGCGATTGAAAATCTTTACTTTGCTGGACAAATTAACGGTACAACGGGCTATGAAGAAGCGGCATGTCAAGGGATGATGGCCGGCATGAATGCACATTTAAAAATCAACGAAAAGCCGCCATTTATTTTACAAAGAAGTGATGCCTATATTGGTGTATTGATAGATGACTTAATTAGCAAAGGCACAAACGAGCCTTATAGAATGTTTACTTCAAGAGCAGAGTTCAGAACTTTATTGCGTCAAGACAATGCAGATTTAAGATTAACAGAAATATCTTACAATTTAGGTTTAGCAAGTATTGAGCGCATGCGTAAAGTACAAGATAAAAACAACTATGTAGCAGAGATAAAAAACACATTGAATTCGCATTCCATTGAGCCAGACGAAATCAATGCATTCCTTGGTACCATTGACTCTGCGGCGATGACAGAAAAACAAAAAGCAGCTAAATTAGTTTTAAGACCTAATATTAGTTTACAACAATTAATGGAGCACTCGGTTACATTAAATGAAAAACTTCAAGGCAATGATCCTGATTATTTAGAGCAAGCCGAGATACAGGTGAAGTATGAAAGATATATAGAGAAAGAAAAAGAAATTGTGGAAAGAATGTCTGCACTAGAGCATAAGGCTATACCGGATAGTTTTGACTATGATAAAGTGCCAGCACTCTCTATAGAAGCGATGCAGAAGTTTAAAAAAATAAGACCAATCACCATTGGACAGGCAAGTAGAATTAGCGGCGTGAATCCTAGTGATATACAAATTCTGATGGTCTACATGGGTCGATAATACATCGAATAATTCCCAGCACCATTTATCAAAAAAAAGCAGGTTCCCCTTTGTTGAATCATTGTTTTTAGTAGCTTTAGAAAGACGAGTTTTCATTATTTCCCCAAAGCATTTTGGAGTAAAATTGGGCCCTTATTTTTTTATTCAAAACTAAAATCAACCGCGTATGAGGAGGATTATTTTATCTCTTCTTTTACTTGTAATTGGAGCATCTGCATTTTCGCAGGAGACTTTTCCAATTAATGGAGTGAGAGACATGAGAACCGGTGTGTATGCATTTACCAATGCAACCATCGTTCAAAACGAAAAAACAAAAATTGAAAAAGGAACACTTGTGATTAAGCAAGGAAAAATTGTTGCCGTTGGCGCAGCAGTTGAAATTCCTAAAGAAGCAATTGTTGTTGACTGTAATGGAAAGTTTATCTATCCTAGTTTTGTGGATCCTTTAACTGACTATGGTGCAAATACACCAAAGCGCGGTGCAGCAGGATTTAATTTTGGCGCACCAGGACAGTTTCTGTCTAATAAGCCAGGCGCATATAACTGGAACCAAGCAATTAAGCCAGAAGTCAATGCGGTGGAGTCTTTCAGCACCGATGACGCAACTGCTGCAGGTTTTAGAAACAATGGTTATGGAACCGTGTTCACACATGTGAAAGATGGTATTGCAAGAGGAACCGGTGCGGTGGTGACTTTAGCGGGTACAAACGAAAACCAAACTATTTTAAAATCAAAAGCAGCACAAGTATTTTCTTTTGATAAAGGAACTTCTACACAAACTTATCCAAGTAGTTTAATGGGTAGCATTGCCTTATTGCGTCAAATTTATTTAGATGCAAAATGGTATGCAACCAAGCCAGCTACAGAGGGTGTGAATTTATCACTAGAAGCTTTTAATGCAAACGCAAGTTTACCTCAAATTTTTGTAGCAGATGACAAGTGGTCTACACTAAGAGCAGATCGTATTGCAAAAGAATTTGGAACACAATATATTATTAGAGGAGCAGATAATGGTTACCAAAGAATAGACGAGTTGGCTAAAATAAAAGCGTCATATATTCTGGGTCTTGATTTCCCTGCTGCAATGGATGTAGAAGATGCTAACGACGCAAGATTTGTTGCTTTATCAGAAATGAAACATTGGGAATTGGCGCCAACCAACCCTGCTGCATTCGAAAAAGCGGGCATCAGTTTTAGTATCAGCATGGCTGATATGAGAGACGGAAAACAATTTTTAGCCAATCTTAGAAAAGCGGTACAATATGGCCTTTCTGAGACCAAAGCTTTAGAAGCGTTAACAAAAACACCAGCACAACAAATTGGCGTATACGATCAGGTGGGTTCATTGGAAGTGGGCAAATTGGCTAACTTCTTAATCACCACAGAATCTATTTTTAATAGCAATGCAAAAATTATTGAAAACTGGATTCAAGGAAATAAGTTTGATGTAAATGCTTCAGAGTGGAACAACTTCGCGGGCAAATACAAATTAACTGTTAACAACGCTGGTACAAAAACAGACTATACAGTTGAAATTAAAAAAGACTTATCAGCGACCATAATCGGAACAGATACTTTAGCCGCAAAGGTTGCTGTGAGCGAAGCTTTGGTTAAAATAAGCTTTCCAGAAAAAAAAGGTCGTGGTGTTGAAAGCATTCGTTTAAGCGGTGTGATTGCTAGCGGCGGATGGAATGGATTTGGAACAGATACAAAGGGCGGCAAATTGACTTGGTCTGCAAGTCTTATCACACCAGCAACTGCTGCAATGGAAGAAAAGAAAGCAGCTGATCCGGTGAAGTTAATTTCAAAAGTGACTTATCCGTTTGTTGGACTAGGTAATGAAACCATTCCACAACAAGAAACTATTTTAATTAAGAACGCCACAGTATTGACCAACGAAAAAGAAGGCACTCTACAAAATACAGACGTGCTTTTAAAAGCAGGTAAAATTGCAAAAATTGGAAAAGGCTTGACAGAGGCTGGTGCAAGAGTAATGGATGGTACAGGTAAATTTTTAAGCGCTGGTATCATCGATGAACACTCTCATATTGCTGCATTGTCAATCAACGAAGGTTCACAATCTACCACAGCAGAAGTAAGGGTTGGTGATAATATGAATCCAGAGGACATTAATATATATCGTCAACTAAGTGGCGGTGTGACTTCTTCTCATATCCTTCACGGAAGCGCCAATACAATTGGCGGACAAACACAATTGATTAAATTAAGATGGGGTACCACAGATGAGGGATTGAAATTTGCGGGCGCAGATCCTTTTATCAAGTTTGCCCTAGGTGAAAACGTAAAGCGTACTACATCTTCTAGTAATAATCGTTTTCCTGATACGAGAATGGGTGTTGAAGAAGTATTGACAGACGCATTTGATAAAGCGGTAGATTATCAAAAAGCAATGAAAGCAAATCCAACGACTACAAGAAGAGA
>JBILIU010000068.1:0-6970 GCA_044368905.1 Sediminibacterium sp.
TGCCTATGGCAACAAGAAATTCTACCTCCCGCATTTTTGGACAAGGCTTGACATTTGATGATGTATTATTGATGCCTGCCTATTCCGAAGTCCTCCCTTCCGAAGTAAATATCCACGCACAATTGACTAAGCATATCAAATTGCATGTGCCAGTTTTATCTGCCGCTATGGATACAGTAACCGAAGCTCAATTAGCGATCGCACTTGCAAGAGAAGGTGGCATTGGCATCTTACACAAAAACATGTCTATCGAACGCCAAGCAGAACAAGTGCGTAAAGTAAAACGTAGTGAGAGTGGGATGATTATAGATCCTATCACTTTAGAAGTGACAGCAACCATTGGTGACGCATTGAATTTAATGCGCGATAATAAAATTGGCGGCATACCTATTGTTGATAAAAACCACAAATTAGTGGGCATCCTCACCAATCGTGATTTACGTTTTGAGACCGATCGTAAAAGAAAAATAAGCGAAGTGATGACTAAGGAAAATTTAATCATTGCGCCAGAAGGAACAGATTTAAAGAAAGCAGAAAAAATATTACGTCAATATAAAATTGAAAAATTACCTGTTGTCAACAAACAAGGAAAATTAATTGGCTTAATTACTTACAGAGATATTTTACAAGTCACTGCATTCCCGAATGCAGCTAAAGATAATATTGGTCGTTTATTAGTGGGTGCTGCTTTAGGTATTACAAAAGATGTATTAGATCGTGCAGCAGCATTGCAAAGTGTTGGTGTAGATATCGTTTCATTAGATAGTGCACATGGTCATAGCAAAGGAGTGATTGAAGCATTGAAATTGATTAAGAAAAATTTTAAAAACTTACCAGTCATTGCAGGTAATATCGCTACAGGTCAAGGTGCTTTAGCTTTAGCAGCAGCTGGCGCAGATGCAGTGAAAGTAGGTATTGGACCAGGCTCTATTTGTACAACAAGAATTGTAGCAGGTGCTGGTGTTCCTCAATTAACAGCCATCATGGAAGCAGCAAAAGCATTAAAAGGAAAGAATATTCCGGTGATTGCAGATGGCGGTATTCGTTATACAGGCGATATGGTGAAAGCTTTAGCAGCTGGAGCTAATTGCGTAATGATGGGCAGTATTTTTGCAGGTACCGAAGAAAGTCCTGGCGAAACAATTATATACGAAGGCAGAAAATTCAAAGGATACCGCGGCATGGGTAGCATTGGCGCCATGTCTCAAGGCAGTGGTGATCGATATTTCCAAGAGGATGCAGACGCGAAAAAGTTTGTACCAGAAGGGATTGAAGGTCGCGTGGCTTACAAAGGCACATTAGGAGAAATCGTTTATCAATTTGTGGGTGGATTAAAAGCAGGTATGGGCTACTGTGGTGCAAAAACTGTAAAGGATTTGCAAAATGCTACATTCGTTCAAATCACCAATGCTGGTATGAGAGAAAGCCATGCACATGATGTTGATATCACTAAAGAGTCGCCAAACTATAGTAGAAAATAAGGCTACACGAATAAATCAACACAATGCGTAAACTTTGTTTACTTCCACTATTGTTATTGTTCGGATTGTTTACATCCACTAGGCTAGCTGCACAGGATAGCACCAAAGCGGCAATGCAAATCAGTATTTTAACTTGTGCGCCAGGCGAAGACGTATATACTGCTTGGGGGCATACTGCCATTAGAATTATTGATTCAACAAATCAAACTGATGTAGTGTTCAATTTTGGCACATTCGATTTTAATACCCCTAATTTTTTAGTTGAATTTGTAAAAGGCAATTTGAATTACTTTTTATCTGCAGATAATTTTCAAAATTTTATTTTAGAATACCAATACTATGGCCGAAGTATCAAAGAGCAAGTATTGATTTTGACAGATGCCGAAAAAATAAATTGGCAAAATGCATTGCTAAAAAATTTAGAAGGCAATAATCGATATTACTTATATAATTTCATTACAGATAATTGTACGACCAGGGTAAAAGATGGCTTTTATCAATTTGCAAGTACACAAGTTCCTCCATCTACTATTAAAAGCTATAGAACCCATGTGGTAGAAGCCCCTTATCAACAAGGGATTCCATGGATTGGATTGGGTATAGATGTATTGTTAGGATCAGTCTCAGACCAGACGCCAAGCCCTTTACAGGCAGGCTTCTTACCAGATTTATTATTTGAACAACTAGCAGCACAACCACAATTTATCGCAACGACTCAAGATTATCCATTCACAACTACAACTGCATCAAAACCTACCGACCCAATTTATTATATAATTGGCTTAATACTAGTGTATTTATTTGTTGGCAAATGGAATGCGAGATGGGCTGTGATGACTGCTAAATTTTTAGATATTACTTTACTATTTATTTATGGACTAGGTGGATTGTTACTGGTGTATATGAGTTTGTTTTCAAAACACACTGCATGTCATTATAATTTTAATATTGATTGGATCCATCCATTGTATTTAATTGCTTTAGTATGTTATTTTATGAAGCCTATTTGGGCAGGTTATCTAGGTCGCATCTTCTTTATTGCTACTATTGGACTGATTGCAGTCAGCTACTGGCTTCCACAATCATTTTCTATTTCAGTTTACCTTTTAATGGGACTTTCTTTAGTTTTGAATTACCGTTTGTATAAAAGAGGAAGGGATGCAAAATTCAATTAAGCTAACCCCGCAGCATTACAATTACGGAATAGATCAGCTTGCATATTTTGACGAGGGCAAAGGCAAGCAAAAGCTTCTACTCATTCATGGTTTTGGCGAAGACCATGGTATCTGGAAAAATCAAATAGCATTTTTATCCACTCATTATAGAGTCATCGCACCAAATTTACCAGGGGTGCATTGTAAGCCATTGGCATTGCATCATAGCCAAGCACCTAGCATGCGCATGTATGTGGAGGTACTGCATGAATTAATGCATCATCTAAATATCGAACAATACTATATCATAGGACATAGCATGGGCGGCTATATCGGCTTATCCTTCGCGGATTATTATGTGAACCATGTGCAAGGTTTATTATTATTACACTCTACTGCTTATGAGGATAACGAAGCAAAAAAAATAAGTAGGATGAAGGTGGCAGAGTTTATTCAAGAATGGGGTGTCTCTAAATACCTTGAAACCGCAACACCCAATTTATTTGGTGATGCGTTTAAAAAATTTAACCCAGCAGCCATTCAAAATGTCATTGATAGCGGAACGGATATCAGTCCTGAAGCCATGATACAATTTGTATTTGCCATGCGCAACCGAAAAGCAATGACCCATTTATTGCAGCAATCTAATTTACCTGTATGGATGATTGCAGGCGATGCTGACCTTGCAGTACCCATTCAGGATAGTTTGGAACAAATTAAATTACTACCTTCATCTAATAGTTTGGTGCTTGAAAATGTGGGCCATATGGGTATGCTTGAAGCAACCGATCAAGTGAACGAATTTATTCATCAATGTATACAATCTGCTTAGCGAAGACTGCTAAGCCAAAAAAATAGACTATGCCAAAAATTATTTTAGTTACAGGAGCAAGTTCAGGATTCGGAAAAGCAATCGCTACAAAATTTGCAGCAGGTGGTTGGAACGTCATAATCACTGGACGCAGAAAAGAAAAATTAGAAGTATTAGCAAAAGCACTCGAAGCAAACTATGGCATCAAGACATTGTGCCTAAACTTTGATGTGCAAGATAAAAAAGCCGTTTTTGACAATTTGCAAAACTTACCTACCGAATGGCAAGCTATCAATATATTAGTGAACAATGCAGGCCTTGCCTTAGGCAGGGATTCTTTTGAAAACGCGAATTTAGAAGACTGGGAGACGATGATTGATACCAATGTGAAAGGATTACTGTATGCTTCTAAAGCTGTCTTACCAATGCTTATCAAAGAAAAAGGGCATATCATTAATATTGGAAGTACAGCAGGCAAAGAAGTTTATAAAGATGGGAACGTTTACTGCGCATCCAAGCATGCAGTAGATGCGATTAGCAAGGCACAAAGAATTGACTTATTGCCTTATCAAATTAAAGTTACCGCCATCCATCCAGGCGCAGCAGACACAGAATTTTCTGTAGTTCGATTTAAAGGAGATGCAGAAAAAGCGAAGGCAGTATACACCGGTTATGCGCCTTTGATGGCAGAGGATATTGCAGACACTGTTTGGTATGTTGCGAATACCCCAGCACATGTATGTATCAATGACTTAGTGATTACTTGTACAGCACAAGCAAATTCAATGTATCTACAGAAATAATTCTATTTTAAAGAGATTTGAATTATTCTAATTCTAATTAGTTTTATTTTGAAATCATTTGAATTATTTTAATTCTAATGATTTCTATTTTAAAGAGATTTGAATTATGCTAATTCTAATCTCTTTATCCAAAATCGATTTCAGTGTTGTCGCCAATATTTAATGTACGGCTCATACCCTTCACTGCAGCATCGCTACCAATCAATGAATTGTCTAATACCACTTCATCCAATGCAGTATAGGAACCAATGATGCTATCTTTCACGATCGAACTTCTAATAGTGGTGTTATTACCAATCGTTACATGTGGACCGATGATGGAATTCTCTATGATACATCCATCTGCAATACTAACTGGTGCTATGATAATGCTATTGGTGTATAATTCAGGATTGATTGCATAACCACCTGACTTCTTAAGCAACATGGCATTGGTTTCTAGCAAAGTTTCTTTTTTACCGCAATCAAACCAGTTTTTTACCTTAAAGGATTTAAAAGTCACGCCTTTTTTGATCATGCAATCCAATGCATCTGTTAAATTATATTCATCGTTGGATTTAATATTCTCGTTTACTAATTTTTGAAAGCATTCAAATAAAATAGTAGACTCTTTAATTTTATACAATCCAACCAATGCATGATTACTTTTTGGAATGGACGGTTTTTCTACCACATGTTCAATCATACCCTCTTCATTCATTTCTGCTACACCAAATTGTCTAGGGTCATCTACTTTTTGAACCCCCAACATGCTGGTAGGGCTTTCAAGTACTTCTTTAATATCGTATTCACAAATGGTATCTCCTAATGCAATAAATACTTCGTCGCCTCCTACAATATCTTGGGCTAATTGAATCGCATGGGCTGTCCCTAAACGATCGTTCTGATACACAAAATGGGTCTTCAAATTTGGGTAGGTTTGCTCCACATAATCTTGGATTTTCTCTCCCAAATAGCCCACTACAAAAATGAACTCATTGATCCCTTCTGCCTTTAATTGATCGACAATAAAACTCAAAATAGTTTTACCAGCAATCGGAATCAATGCCTTAGGCTGTGTATAGGTATGTGGTCTTAGTTTCGCTCCTGCGCCTGCAACCGGTATAATCGCCTTCATTTAATTTTTGTTTAGGGGAGGCTAAAAATAGTAAAAAACGACTATTTAATGCCTTTTGATCGCATCAAAGATAGGATTATTATAAAACACTAAACAAATGTGGATATTCAATCAAAAACTCTTGTTAGAAAGCTTTGGAGCGGCCTATGGAATGAATTAATTTTGCCCCTTATAAAAGCATCCTTATGAAAAGAGATACCCTTGTTTTCGACATCATCAATCAAGAATTAGCACGTCAAAGACGTGGGATAGAACTAATTGCTTCTGAGAACTTTACAAGTTTACAAGTGATGCAAGCAATGGGTGGAGTGATGACCAATAAATATGCGGAAGGATACCCTGGAAAAAGGTATTATGGTGGTTGTGAAATAGTAGACAAAACAGAACAATTAGCAATAGATCGTTTAAAGGAAATATTTGGTTTAGAATATGCCAATGTACAACCACATAGTGGTGCGCAAGCAAATGCAGCATTGATGTTGGCAATTTTACAACCAGGTGATGCCATTCTTGGATTAGATCTAAGCATGGGCGGTCACTTAACACACGGCAGTGCAGTGAACTTTTCTGGCAAAATCTATACACCACATTTTTATGGTGTCGTAAAAGAAACTGGATTGATTGACTATGAGATGTTAGAAAGTCAAGCAAGAACGCATAAGCCAAAATTAATTATTTGCGGTGCGAGTGCTTATAGTAGAGATATTGATTACGCACGTATCCGTAAAGTAGCAGACGAAGTGGGTGCATTTGTATTGGCGGATATCGCACACCCTGCTGGCTTGATCGCAAAAGGATTATTAAGTTCTCCTTTCAATCATTGTCATTTTGTGACTTCTACCACACACAAAACATTACGTGGACCAAGAGGTGGTGTGATCATGATGGCGAAAGACGGTGAGAATACGTTAGGATTAAAAGACATGAAAGGTAATTTAAGATTGTGGTCCAATGTGATTGATATGGCAGTGTTCCCAGGTACACAAGGTGGACCATTAGAGCATGTGATTGCAGCAAAAGCCATTGCATTTGGAGAAATTTTATCAGATGAATTCATGGTGTATCAAAAGCAAGTACAAACAAATGCAAGAACCATGGCTGCAGCATTTGTTGCAAAAGGATATGAAATCATTAGCGGCGGTACAGACAATCACTTAATGTTGATTGACTTAAGAAATAAAAATATCAGCGGTAAAAAAGCAGAACAAGTTTTAGGCATGGCAGATATCACTGCGAATAAAAATATGGTGCCTTATGATGACAAGTCTGCTTTTGTAACATCTGGCATCCGTTTTGGTGTAGCTGCGATTACAACAAGAGGCATGAACGAAGGACATATCCCATTTGTTGTAGACGCCATTGATACCGCTTTAATGAATGCAGACAACGAAACTGTACTTGCTAATACTAGGAAAGAAGTGAACAAGTTCATGGAGCAATTTGTATTGTATCCTGAATTAGGCTAATTATACGCTAACTTTAAGCTATGATACAAAGAATTCAAACCCTATGGTTATTGATTGCTAGCGCAGCAGCTTTCTTTATTTTAAAATTTCCGTTTTATTATACACCACAGCCCAATGCTTTAGAAATTAATGGTGCAG
>JBILIU010000008.1:0-25452 GCA_044368905.1 Sediminibacterium sp.
GGCATGTAGAGCACCCAGTTTCTGTAGTGATTTGTGCACGTGACGAAGCCCATAATTTGGCGAATACTTTACCAGGTGTTTTGGTGCAAGAATATAGTACCACGCACGAAGTCGTCTTAGTGAATGATAATTCGGAAGATGAGACCAAATATTTATTAGACGAATTTAAAAAATCGTTTAAAAATTTGAACCCAGTGATGTTGACGCAGGAAGCGAAAATGATTGCAGGAAAAAAATTCCCACTTTCAATGGGTATCAAGTCTGCTAAAAATGAAACCTTATTATTAACCGATGCAGATTGTTTACCTGCAAGTGAACATTGGATGCGATTGATGCAGGATGGATATGATGAAGGAAAAGAAATTGTATTAGGATACGGTGCTTATAAAAAGAAGCCAGGCATTTTGAATAAACTTATTCGATTTGAGACTTTTCAAACTGCATTGCAATATTTTTCCTATGCCTTAGCCGGATTGCCTTATATGGGTGTGGGTCGCAATCTATCTTATAAGCGTGAACTATTTATCAAGAATAAAGGCTTCTCTTCTATCAATCAAATACCAAGCGGTGACGATGATTTATTTATCAATCAAGTGGCTAACAGACGCAATACAGCGATTGTGGTAGACCATGATGCACATACACTCAGTGAACCTAAGACCAGATTTAAAGATTGGATGACGCAAAAATACCGTCATTATACCACGAGTAAGTTTTATAAAAAGAAGCATGTTTTTTTATTAGGCTTATACGCTATCAGTCAATTCTTAGTTTACCCAGCAATGATTGTATCACTTATTTTTACAAAAGAATATACCATCATTGTTGGCATATGGGCATTTAGGGCATTGCTACAAGGACTTGTTTTACGTGGCGCGATGAAAAAATTAAATGAGCTAGACCTTTGGCCTTGGTATATTTTATTTGATATATGGTCCTTCTTCTATTATTTAATTACCTTGCCTAGTGTATGGAAAAGCCCTCAGAAAAATTGGAATTAATCACCCGTTACTTTGATGATTTTACACCAGCACAATTAGCACAATTGTCTGGGCTAGAAGCTGCATATCAGGAATGGAATGCAAAAATTAATGTGGTATCTAGAAAAGACATTGACCAAATATACTTGCATCATGTATTGCACTCGCTAAGTATTGCTGCCATTGCAGAATGGAACCCAGGCACACAAGTGATTGATATTGGCTGTGGTGGTGGTTTTCCTACTGTTCCCTTGGCGATCTTTTTCCCCGATGTACAATTTTATGCAGTAGATAGTATTGCTAAAAAATTAAAAGTGGTGGACGCGGTTTGTGAGATGGTGGGGATTAAAAATATTGAGACTAAGCATACTCGTGTAGAAGATATTAAAAATAAAAAATTCGATTACGCAGTCAGCAGAGCTGTGGCTCCTCTAAAGGATTTATGGAGATGGGCCAATCCCGTACTCGTTAAAAAACCAAATCAACCCAATGGTTTAATTTGTTTAAAAGGCGGCGACTTACATCAAGAGATTTTTGAAAGTGGCACTCGACCTAAGATGATGCCAATCTATGATATCTTTAAAGAGGATTATTTTAAAGAGAAATATATTATTCAGGTTAAGAAATAAATAAAGGCGTTCAATTGAACGCCTTTATTTATAATTCGAAATTTTAATCTCAATTAATTCGGTATTTCTATTTTGTTATTACTTCTATTGATGTCTGGCATTCTTTGACTAGGATCAATCTCGATGGATTTGATTGCGCCCAATGGTTGCGTTGTTTCAAAAGTATAAGTTGGTTGCGCCCATTTCCATTCTGGATGATTGATTTGTTTAAGCGTACCCTCTTGTTGTTTACCACCCAACATTAAATCCAATGGCAAATAATGTAATTCACTTGTACCATCTTTATAAGTTACCACAACTTCTACTGGCATTGGTAACTTACCTACTCTTTGAATACTAATCAATGCAGCATTACCACTTACTTGAATATCGTTCAAGCCATAATCAATCGTCTTAGTTGTATTCACCCAATATTCTTTTAACCACTGTAATTGTAAGCCACTTGTTTTTTCTGCTACACGAATAAAATCATTTGCATTTGGATGTTTGAATTTCCAAGTGTTGTAATAATTTAACATCAATTGATCACGCTTTGCTTCTCCCATCACATAACCAAGCAATCCTAAGAAAGTACCCCCTTTTGTATACGCTGCACTGCTATATGCATAATTGGTATTAAAATGATCGGCATGCGTTGACATAGGTTCTTCGAAACCACTTTTTGCCAATGCTAAATAACCATTATAGTTTCCAAACTGAACAGCAGGCAACATCGTTGCTTGTTTTTCAATATTTGCAATAATCTGTTTTTTTGCAGCTTCACTAATATAAGGCGATTGTGTGGCAAAATTTTGCTCATAAAAATGCGTCACATCGTCTTCTCCGTAACTTGTAAAGCCTTCATCCATCCAAGCAAATAAGCTTTCATTAGAGCCTAAAATATGTTGGTACCAGCTATGTATCCACTCATGAAATACAGTGCCTAATCCAGGGCCTTTTAATAAAGTAGCCATGGCATATTCCATACCTCCATCACCACCTTGAATGAATGAATATTGAGGATAAGGATAGGCACCCATTTTCTTTTCCATATAAGGCAATACTTTTTCAGCAGCCCATAACACATTGGCCCAAGCACTATCCGCTTTCGCATCTTTTGCTTTATAGTACACATGAAGGGTTAAACCTTTACGTACTTCTTTAGACAAATGCTTAAAATTATTATCTGCAAACCATACAAAGTCATGAATGTTATTGCCTTTGAAATTCCATACCTTATGACCGTTTTTATCTAAAGGGGCAGTTGGATTTTGTAATACACCTGTTCCACCAATCATGTATGCTTTATCCGTTCTTAATGTCACATCAAAATTACCCCATACACCATAAAATTCTCTAGCAATATAAGGATTGGTATTCCACCCTTGGTAATCGTACTCTACCATTTTAGGATACCATTGACTCATTGAATAACGCACACCCTCTGCATTGTCTCTTCCTGATCTTCTCACTTGAACCGGTACTTGAGCTTCAAACTGTACATTCATTTTAACAACTGACTTTGGCAATATAGGTTGCGTTAATACCACTTCTAAAATGGTTTCATGCTCAATTAATTGTTGTGCCTTGCCATTGATGGTGATGGTATTTACTTTTTGAATGCCATATTCTTCTGGCTTTAGATTTTGGATACGATCACGTACACGCATATCCCAATCCTTGATGTCTTCTCCTCTTCTATTCCCTAAAATTGTTTTACCCAATTCACGACTTCTAGCATCCATATTTGAATTAGGCTGAAACGCATTCCAATACATATGGAAATACACTTTGCGTAAAGTGTCTGTTGAATTATTGGTGTACAAAATCTCCTCCGTACCCTTTAAGGTATTTTTTTGTACGTCTAAACTGGCATCAATTTTATAATTGATTTGTTGTTGCCAACGCTCTGGTTGGGCGAATAAGTTACTTGCCAAAGTCAAAATGGCAAAACCTAACATAAATAGCTGCTTCTTCATAATGTAGAATTAAGAAGCTAATTTAACTAAAAAATAGAAACTGTCCTATTTATCAATTATAAACCGTCATTGAACCTGAAATAAAGGATTTTATTGCTTTTTCAACAATTCATTAACCATCTTTTCTAAGGCATCTAAACGCTTTTTCTGGTCTTCAATGATATTTTGTTGCTCTTGAATTGCTTTCACCATCACAGGTAATAAGTTATTATAACGAGCTTCTAATTTTTCAGGATTATTCTCACTAACTAAATCTAGATTTGCTCCAATTGAAGATGCTTTTTGCAATGTCAATAAATCTTGCGCAATAAATCCTGCTGATTTTAAACCAACTTTTGATTTATCTCTTGTGTTCCAAGTAAAGGACACAGGTTTTAATTGTTTAATAAAATCAATGCCCTCTGTAATTGTTTGAATGTCTGTTTTATCTCGTCGGTCAGATAAAGAAGTGATTCCACTTGCTGCGCTTCTTATGGTTGTTATTGATGAGTTACCAAGTGTGATTTCATTATCTGCTATATCACTTGATGCTTGAGCATCATTACCAATAATTATATTATTTGTAGTATATAATGAGTTAAAGCCCGCATTATTTCCAATTGCAATATTATTTATACCATTCTGTAAATTCGTTAATGTTGATTTTCCAATTCCTATATTATTGCTGGCTGTGGAGTTTGTCTTCAATGACTCAAATCCAATAGCAATATTATAACTTCCAGAGGTATTATTAAATAATGCTTTATAACCTCCCGCATAATTGCTTGCCCCATTTTGATTGTAAAAAAGAGTAGTCTTCCCTAAGCCTATATTATTATTTGCGTTATTAAAGAATAGCGAATTATCGCCAATAGCAATATTATCCGTCCCCGTAGAGTTCGCTAACATACTCAAATAACCTGCAGCAAAATTATTAGCTCCTGAAGTGTTATTAGTTAAACTTTGATCTCCAATTGCAATATTATTGACACCATTTGAATTGTTAAATAAACTTAAATATCCTAATGCTAGGTTACTAGACCCAGTCGTATTTTTATATAAACTTTGGTTGCCTAATGCGATATTTGATCCACCACTTGTGTTTTCAAATAAACTCAAATTTCCGATTGCAATATTACTTCCGCCTCCAATATTTTTAGTTAATGCCCCATAACCTAGTCCAGTATTATGTGTACCTATTGTATTCAATAGTAAGCTCTGATATCCAATGGCAGTGTTTCCTTCCCCAGTTGAATTAAATATGAGTGCATTCGATCCAATTGCCGTATTTGTATTATTATTTCCAGCGCCAACGCCTATTTTTATACCATTTACTAATAAATCTTGTGTACTTGAAATTGTCCCAACCGAAACAGTACCTGTTAATGTTGGTGAAGCGCTCATAACTACATTACCAGTTCCAGTAATATTATTCGATACCATCTCTTTATTGCCATTGGTAAATAAGGCTTTTGATGCTGTGGCGCTAGAAAGAATTGGAGCTGTCGTAAAAGAAGTTGTACCAGTCACAGTGAGCGTTCCTCCAATTGAGGTATTTCCAGATGTAGTTAAAGTCGTAAATGAAGCAGTTGTAGGTGTAGTATTTCCAATTGGAGTATTCTGTATACTTCCTGCGTTAATGATTCCATCAATCTTGATTGAACCAGTTTGTGTTAAGCTAGGAGTATTCTGAATATATCCAGTTAAGTTATTTGGTATGTCCGCCGCAACTAAAGCCCTAAATGAAGCTGAGCCATTTGAACCATTTGGAGAAGCAAAAACAGTATTTGCAGTAGCTGTAATTGTACCAGTGCCTCCATTTGTCGTAGGAAGTAAGCCTGTTACTTTTGTCGTTAAATCAACAGCTGTATTTGCCAATTTAGCAGTCGTTATTGCTCCATCTGCAATATTTATTGTTGGAAGCAACCCCGTCACCTTAGTCGTTAAATCCACAGCCGTATTTGCAATTTTAGCAGTCGTTACAGCTCCATCTGCAATATTTGTTGTTGGAAGTAACCCTGTCACTTTAGTGGTTAAATCAACAGCCGCATTTGCAATTTTAGCAGTCGTTATCGCTCCAGCTATAATTTTTGTTGATGTTACTGCATCATCTGTAATTGTTAAAGCTGTAGCTCCTGTTACATCCCCAGTATGTGTGGCATTGGATACAATTGTATTTACTAAAAGCTGGCCTGCTGATGAAGTAAGAAATTGATCATTTGAAAATACTTTTAAACTTGTTTTAAAATTATGATCCCAAGTAGATGAAACATTCGTAATTCCAAAAGTATACAAATTGTTATCTCCATAAACCCAATCCTGATTCGATGTGCTAGTAACTAATCTTGCAGTGTAGGTATTCCCTGTATATAGCTCGACAATAGAATTAAATTCAAAAGATTTCCATGTTCTACCAAACATAGATATCGTAAAGTCATTACTTCTTCCCAACAAAGTACCGCCTATACCCTCTCCAACATAAATTTCAACATAGGCAATAGGTGGCATACCACTTAAACTTGATGGATTACCAGTCTCAAATTCAATAAGGCTCAATTTTCCTGAAGCAGTTGGCACAAAAGACTGCCAAACAGATGCACCTCCAGTAGGAACTGAACCAGTAGGTAAAATTAAGTCTGGAGTTGCATTATTTGAAGTAATAAGTTTTCCGGCGCCATCTACAAAATTTTTATACCCTGTAATTGATGAAGCAAATTTAGCGCCAGTTACTGCACCATCTGCCAATTTGATAGACGTAATACTTCCATCTGCTACACCTCCTGAATTTATTTGAGCATCCACATAAGTCTTAACCGCTTTTTGAGTAGGGAATAAAATATCACTTGTTGCACTTGCTCCTAAGTCAGTTGCTGTTGATTTATTTACCGTATTTTCTTTTGTAGCAATTGTTGCTGAAAATGTTTCGGTTGAAACTTTAGTATTTAATGTTGTTGAGAAAGTGGTTGAAGAAACTTTTGAATCTAGTGCAGTTTGAGTAGCTGTGCTAATTGGCTTAACCAAATCTGAAGTATTATCAACATCACTTAATCCAACCATGGATTTATTTATGCCAATAGCAGTTCCTGTAATCGTGAGATCAGTAAACTTGCCTATAGTTGGGCTTATCGTACCAACAGGAGTATTTTGAATCCCTGCTGCAGTTAATACTCCAGATGTGTTTACTCTAGTTATATCGACATTACCTAATTGTATAGTGTTTGAAGATGATACTCGAGCATTTGAACCAATAGCAGTTGAATTTGATACAATTAAATTTGGATTTTCCACATCCGCCATAAATCCAACAGCAGTATTATTTGATCCTACTCCATTTGAGTATAAAGCAAAATTACCAATAGCTACATTGTTGTTTCCTGATTCATTATATCGTAAAGTTTGAGAACCAATTGCAGTATTATTATTGCCAAGTTTTAAAGAATCAGAATTTAAAGAAAAATTCCCAATGGCGGTATTATTATTTTCAATTGTACTATTTAATAAAGATTTATGGCCGACTGCAGTATTTGAATAACCAGTTATATTCTTTTGAAATGATTGATTACCAATTATTGTATTTACAAGATTAAAGGGTCCTTTGCCTATATTAATCCCATTAACTAAAATGTCTTTTGAAAAAACTGCAGAATCGCTATTCACCTTACTTTCTAATGCTGTTTGCATCGCATTACTTATTGGCTTATCAGAATCAGCTGTATTATCCACATTTGCAAGACCAACCATAGATTTTGTAATACCTGCTACAGTTCCGGTAAAAGTAGGAGAAGCTAAAGAGGCTTTTAAAACTAAATCAGCTGTATCTGCTTTTCTATCCAATGCCACTTTTGTCGCATTACTGATTGGTTTAGCAGTATCTGCAGTATTATTTACATTAGATAATCCAACCGTATTTTTATCAAGTGAAAGAGCTGTTTTAAAAGCAGCTAAACTTGTAGTTCCAGTTCCTCCTTTTTCTACTGGAACAATACCGTTTAATTTCTCAGCGTCTACACTATTCGCAAATTGTGCATAGGCTACGCTTTGAAACTGAGTAGTACCTAGTAAAATAAAATTATTACCTGCTGCAACGTCCATTTCAATTTTTAAAAACTTGGGGCTTAATTTCCAATCAATATTTGCAAAATTACCTATTGAACTTATCGATCCTGTATCTCCAATAACTACTGCAAATAAACCTTGCGCATTAGTGGTTACTTTTCTGATTTCTGAATATTCAGATGGACCATTCACAGAAGTTCTAATGATACTCAATCTCAAACTTATTGGCTGAGATGCCAATATTATATTATTCGTATTTCTTGCTACCCCTTGAAAATTTAATCCTGATTGCGCATGAGCACCTACTATAAAAAAAAGTAAAATTGAAAGAAGAGAAGTCTGAATTTTAATCTGCATATTTTGCGCTTTGAAATGAATTGTATTGAATATATTTTTTAGAATTGCGTATTACAACTTGATAATTTTATACACTCCTGTTTGGAGTTTACCTGAAATTGGTTTGAAATAAACTTTGATATAGTAAATTCCAGAGGCATAGGTGTCTAATTGTAATCTTGTTTGATAAACACTAAAAATTGAACCTTGTTCCTTAGTGATTAATATCTTGGATTTTGCATCAAGCATTTGAAAATGCAAACTTCCTATTTGATTAAAATTTGCTTTAAAATCCAGATAATTTGAAGCTGGATTAGGACCAATTGTAATCTGTTGTCCAAATACCAAAGGACCATATTCATGAATGGAAGTGACCACATTGGACAAAGGTTGTAAAACGCCTGTGGTAAGTAGAATGCTACTAGCAGAAAAGCTTCCTATTGAAACAGATTCACCTATACTCCATTCAGAACCACCACTAAATCCACCCCCATTGTTAAAAGTCGCAGGGCTAATGGATTGAGCATTAGAACGACTTAATATTGTAAAAAATATTAATACAAGTAAATTGAACTTTGATTGGGAAGAATTCATTTTGTTTAGAGCAAATGATTATGCTCTAAAATAAGAATCAACGTAAAGAATGTGGCAACAATATCAATGTAGAAGTGTCCATTTACGTATTTGGACACAATAAAATAGAAAATAACCTATTATTCAGAAGAATTTAATGGCTTTATACTTTGGAAGTACTCTGTTGGGGTCATATTGTATAATTTCTTAAATGATTTATAAAAGCCACTTTTACTCATAAAACCAGCATCCATTGCGGCTGATTCTATAGTAAAATTTTCAAGGTAGGAATCATTGAAAATGCTAATAACATGCTTGATTCTATATTGATTCACAAAATCAGTAAAACGGCAATTGAAATAATTATTCAATATATAAGATAAATCTCTAATGGGTATGTCAAGGGATGCCGCTACTTGAACCAAGGATACATCTTTGTTTAAATAGGGCTTTTGCTCCTCAAAGAATTGATTGATTCGTTGAATTTGATCAGTATAATCTTCCTCAATAAATGGAATTTTAATGGTTTCATCCGTCAAAATATTGGTTTGAATTTCATTATACTTAATAAATGGCAATCCATTTAAGACATTTGGATGGATGAGTAAATATGCATTAAGAAAAAAGAAACTAACTGAATAAATAATCAATGGTAATAGATTGACAAATCCCCAATTATTAAATAGCGAACTATTTGATAGAAAAAATACAAGGATAATAAAGATTGCAAGGATATGCGCAGTACAGGACCAAGCATATATTTTTAGCCATTTTAAAATGTTTTGAACTTGATTTTCTATTTGTACAATATTAAAATGTTTTTTGTAGTTAATAATTAAACTCCATTGAGCGATTGTGTAACCAATTAATACTAAAATTCTACATGTATTGGTAATATTTTCAGGAATGATCCCAACTTGATAAGTAAATGAACGGTCTAAGTTTTCTGTGATCAATTGAATGATTTTTCTTTTTTCTTCAATTGGCATTATATAAAAAGAAAAGTAATTGATAAACACAATTAAACAAGGTATCAAGTGTAGTATATCTTTTAATTTGATTCTTTTTTCGTTGTACAAAACTGCCCTAGTATATAAATAAGATAAAGGAGGTATAGCAAAAGCTAATGGAGTTGCAGTTTTGAATAGATATGGTACTTGTTGAATTAAATTGTAATGAAGTAGTAAATAAATGATTGCGTTCCACGAGAAAAATACAATTGTAATTGCCAATAGATAGTCAGCATACGCCTTTAATGCATCTCGTTTAAAAATCAAGATATAGACAGTTAGTAAAGCACTAAATAAACTACCAATGAATAATAATTGAAACATGGATTAAAGATAAGCAGTTTAATTGTAATTGCTTACTCCTTCCCCGCAACCACAATCACAATCTCCCCTTTCACTTGCTTGGCAGTAAAATGGAGGATTAAATTGTCGAGGGTATCTGTGATATTTTCTTCAAACATTTTTGTGAGTTCTCTACTTACAGCAGCTTTGCGCTCTGGACCGAATGTGGCTTTAAAAAGCTCGAGGGTTTTAACCAGGCGCATTGGACTTTCATAAAAAATCATGGTACGCTCTTCATTGGCTAAAGACTCCATTAAAGTTTTTTTACCTTTTTTTAAGGGGATAAAGCCCTCAAAAATAAAGCTGTTGGTTGGCAACCCACTGTTCACTAAAGCAGGCACAAATGCGGTGGCACCTGGTAAACTAGTCACTGGCACACCAGCAGCTTTACAGGCACGCACTAATAAAAATGCAGGATCAGAGATACCTGGTGTACCTGCGTCTGTGATGAGTGCAATATTTTTCCCAGCCATCAATTGTTGCACTAAGTGCTCCACAATTTTATGTTCATTGTGCTGATGAAATGGTGTAAGAGGTTTTTGGATTTGATAGTGCTGCAACAACTTGGAAGAAGTCCTGGTATCCTCACATAAAATAAAATCCACAGATTGTAAAGTCTCTACTGCTCTAAAAGTAAAATCTTTTAAATTTCCAATGGGTGTAGGGACTAAATATAACATGGTTGTAAATGAATGAAGTCGATTATAATACCACTACTTCAAAGTATTCCATCACCGCATTCGCTAATAATTGCTTACTTGCTTCTGTTGCCATTGCGACTGCAGTTGCTTCATCGGCAGCTTCTATTTGTAAGTTGATATTTTTTCCAACGCGAACGTCTTGTATTCCTGATAAACCTAAATTATGTAATCCGCCTAAAACTGCTTTTCCTTGAGGATCTAATAAATCCTTTAATGGCATTACTTTAATTTGTACTTGATAGATCATACTTTGTTATTGAGTGATTGTTTTTGGATACATCAAAGATACTATGCAATAGCCAATAAAGCCAAATGGAATCGCGTACCATTTAAAAAATATAGCTGAAACCACTATTTCTATTGCAACAATCCCTAATGGAAGGAATAATTTTTTCTTGCTGGATAAGCTTTTTAGCGCCAACATAGGCCTTGTCATGACCATCAAATAACTTACTACAAAAATGTATGCATACCAAAATAGAGGACTTAATAACAACTTTGAAATAATCCCATTAGAAGGCTGCCAATAAATCAATGGGAAAACCGCAGTCAATATCCCAATCATAGGAATGGGCACCCCTTTAAAATAGGTGGATTGGGTTGTATCCAAATTGAACCTAGCCAGTCTGTAAGCGCCTGCCATTGGAATAATAAATGCTGGAGCAAATAACCAACTACTAGTCGCCAATGCATTGACATCATTCGCCAATGCCAATCTTAAAAATTGATATACAATACATGCAGGTGCGACGCCAAAACTCACTACATCTGCTAAAGAATCTAATTGCTTCCCCATTTCAGAAGGCACATTCATTAATCTTGCTACGTACCCATCCAAAAAATCTACTACGGCAGCAAGGCCTATGAATAAACTTGCTAAATATAATTTTTCAGGAATCTCAATTAACATATCTCCGGTCTCAGAAATAGACGCAATCGTCCCAAATTGAAAGCAACTTACAATGGCCATGCATCCTAAAAATAAATTAAGCAGCGTAATGATATTGGGGATTTGTTGGCGCATCTTGTAATTCAATTATTTTTTTCTTTTCATTAAATTTTCAATTTCTTCGGCCTTGATTGGAATGTTCTTAAACAAATCTTGATTGCCTTTTGCTGTCACCCAAACATTATTTTCGATGCGCACACCCATACCCTCTTCTTTAATATAAATACCAGGCTCTACGGTAAACACCATGCCCGCTTGTATTGGCGCGGTTCTGGTGCCCAAATCATGCACATCTATTCCTAAATGATGCGAAATGCCATGGTATAAATATTTTCGGTATGCTCTATTCTCTGCATCTTCATTTTTTACATCTGCCTTTGTCAATAAGCCAATTTTTACAAATTGCTTTGTGGCTTCTTCGCCCACTTTATCGGTATAATTTGAAATTGAAATACCTGGCTTTAAAATTGATTTTGCATAATCATGTAAATGCAAACAAGCATTGTACACTTCCTTTTGACGCTTGGTAAATTTACCATTCACTGGAACTGTTCTTGTTAAATCTGCATTGTAACCGCCATAGGCCGCGCCAAAATCCATCAAGATCAATTCTCCGTCTTTACAAATATTATTATTACTTGTATAATGCAAAGTTCTTGCATTATCTCCGCTCGCTAAAATACTGTGGTATGCAACACCTGTTGCTTTTTGTCTTAAAAATTCATGATAGATTTCTGCTTCAACCTCACACTCATTCACCCCTGGTTGTATAAATTGCAATAACCTTCTAAATGCAGACTCAGTAATATCAATGGCTTTTTGAATCACAACTACTTCTTGCTTTGTTTTGATGGCCCTCAAGGCTTTCATGATTTTAGCTGCGCGTAAGTATTGATGCAATGGATAGCGAGATTGCATCTCGTCTATAAATCGATATTCATTTGTTCTAACTAAATTATTTTTACGATCGTTCTCGTTGGAGTCTAAATAAATCGCATCGGCCAAATGAATCCAGGTTTGTAACATCGCGTCAATACTATCTACCCAAACAATGGTTTTCATACCAGAAATAGCAGTGGCTTCATGCGCTCTTAATCTTTTGCCATCCCAGATTTCTTTTAACTCTTGTGGACGAATCAAGACCAATACTTCTCTATACTTAGGATCTGGATTGTCTGGAAACAAGACCACCATGGTACCTTCTTGCTCAATACCGGATAACCAAAATAAATCTGAATTTTGTACAAAGCCATGCAATGCATCTCCATTACTTGGAAACTCGTCGTTGCTTACAAAAACAGCGATGCTATTTTTTTGCATTTGACTTACAAAACGCTTTCTGTTTTGGATAAATAGGGTTGGATCAAGTGGATCGTATTTCATACTAAATATTTGAATTTATAATCTTGCCGTCGTCTACTGGCTTCTTGGAAGCAAGATACTTAAAATTGATGGGCTTAGGCAATCTTACCCCAACCAATTTTGGTTTTTTGGGTCTGTAAAAAGCTTCGAATGGCCAAGTGTTCTGGCATGGTCAAATTGGGATCTTTTTCACAGATTGCTGCTGCTGCTGCTTTGGCTATTTCCATAGTAGGTCGATCATTGATTAAACTTGCCAATTTAAAATTCAATGCACCGCTTTGTCTTGTTCCGTCTATATCTCCAGGACCTCTAATCTCTAAATCTTTTTCTGCGATTACAAAACCATCTGTGGTATTGCACATGATTTTTAATCTTTCTCTTGCCTCTCTGCTTGCTTTTACACTGCTTAATAAAATACAATAACTCTGCTCCGAACCTCTACCTACCCTGCCCCTTAATTGATGTAATTGTGATAAACCAAATTTCTCTGCACTCTCTATCACCATCACCGATGCATTGGGTACATTCACACCCACTTCTATCACTGTGGTACCCACTAATATTTGTGTATCTCCTGATTTAAATCGATTCATGTTCTCCGATTTTAAATCATTGTGCATTTTCCCATGGACCATACTAATTTTATAAGTAGGTTCAGGAAAATAACTTTTTACTTGTTCATAACCCTGCATTAAATCCTCATAACTCAACTTTTCACTTTCCTCAATCAAAGGATAGACATAATAAGCTTGTCGTCCTTTTTGTATTTCAGATTTTACAAAATCCATCACACTCGCGCGTGATGTTTCGTATCGATGAACTGTTTTAATAGGCTGTCTTCCTGGAGGTAATTCATCCATGATGCTATAATCCAAATCGCCATAAGCTGTCATGGCTAAGGTTCTTGGGATCGGCGTTGCGGTCATCACCAATACATGCGGCGGGATGGATGCTTTTTTCCAAAGCTTTGATCTTTGTTCTACTCCAAATCGATGTTGCTCATCAATCACAGCCAATCCTAATTTTTTAAATTGAACTGGATCCTCAATGAGTGCATGCGTACCTACCACAAAATGAATCGTATCATCTGCTAAACCTTTTAAAATTCTTCTTCGCTCTGCAGCTTTGGTGCTGCCAGTTAAAATAGCCACTTCGACAGGCATTGCCTTTAGGAGTTCTGTTAAACTACTATAATGTTGTTGTGCTAAAATTTCGGTAGGTGCCATTAAACAACTCTGAAATCCATTGTCTGCAGCAATGAGCATCGCCATCAATGCAATCATTGTTTTTCCACTGCCCACATCGCCTTGTAACAAGCGATTCATCTGAAAACCCTTTGCAACATCTTGTCTAATTTCTTTAATCACTCTTTTTTGCGCACCCGTTAATTCAAAGGGTAAATAATGATTGTAAAAAGTATTAAAATAATCTCCCACTTTTTCAAACACCTGCCCTTTGCTGTTTTTATGGCGATCAATCTTGATTAAATTCAATCTAATTTGTGCAATAAATAATTCTTCGAAGATCAATCTTGACAATGCTTGTTTAAATTTTGCTTGATTGGATGGAAAATGGATTTGTCTAAACGCTTCCCATCTTCCCATCCGATCTACTAATAAATGCGCAGGCAAATTTTCTGGTAAATCCCTTTCGCTAATTTGTTGAAACAAGACTTGAGTTAGTTTGCCAATTTGTTTTCCGTTTAAGCCCCTTGCTTTTAATTTCTCGGTAGAACCATAGACCGGCTCAAGCAATGATTTTTGTGCCATCGTATGCACTTCAAAAGGTTCAATTTCTGGATGCACTATTTGAGGCTTCCCATTAAAAAAGCCCAACCTTCCAAAAACCAAGTAGGTCTGCCCCTCCACTAAATTCTTTTGAACATACTGAATCCCCTGAAACCAAGCCAATTCCAAATAACCCGAATCATCTTTTAATTGGGCCACCATCCTTTTTGAACGCTTCTCTCCAATGGAATGCAAACCCAATAAGACCCCTTTGACCTGGATAAAGTCCATCTCGGGGGTCAATTGACTAATTGGCGTCACAATGGTCTTGTCGACATGCCTATGTGGGAAATGCTGCAATAAGTCGCCGAAAGTATAGATACTGAGCTCTTTTTTAAGCAATTCCGCCCTCTGAGGGCCTACACCCTTTAGGTATTCGATGGGACTGGATAAAAGAGATGCTAGGCTCAAGCGATTTTTTTTAGATTCAGGACAAATATCCCAAAAAGATGGCAAAAAATGGGATTGTGATTCATTATCTTCGCACAGCTATGGAAAAGGAAATCGTATTGAGTGGAATAAGGCCTACTGGCTTCTTACATTTAGGAAATTATTTTGGTGCAATGCGCAATTATGTCCGCATGCAAGATGAATTCAATTGCTATTTTTTTGTAGCCAATTGGCATAGTTTAACGACCCATCCTGACACTAAAACTTTACAAGAAAGTGTATTGCGTGTAGTAGCAGAAAATATTGCTTGTGGATTAGACCCAGAGAAAGTGTCTTTATATGTACAAAGTGACGTGCCAGAAATTGCAGAATTGTATTTGTACTTAAACATGTTGGCATATAAAGGTGAACTTGAAAAGACCACTACGTTTAAAGATAAAGTAAGGATGCAACCTGAAAATGTCAATGCAGGATTATTAACTTATCCAGTGTTACAAGCTGCTGACATTTTAATTCATCGCGCAGTAAAAGTACCAGTTGGAAAAGACCAAGAGCAAAACTTAGAAATGGCAAGAAATTTTGCTGAAAGATTCAACCACCGTTACGGAGAGACTTTCCCTATGCCTTATGCCTTTAATTACAACAGCGAATTGGTGAAGATCATGGGCTTAGATGGAAACGGGAAAATGAGTAAGAGTGAAAATCAAATGACCACTTTATTTTTAGCAGATGAAGATGAAATGATTCGTAAAAAAGTGATGAAAGCAAAAACAGACCAAGGACCTTTGACACCTAATTCTGTAAAACCAGATTATATTCAAAACTTATTTACGCTAATGGGTTTAGTGAGCACTGCAGATACTGTAAAAAAATTCGAGGACGACTTTAATAATAGTTCGGAAGGCAATTGCATTATTCGTTATGGTGATATGAAAAAACAATTGGCCGAGGATATGGTTCAATTTATCAATCCAATTCGAACCAAAGCAACTGACTTACAAAACAACAAAGATTTACTTTTAAAAATCATACATCAAGGTGCTGACAAAGCAAGAGCAAGTGCATCAGCTACTTTGACCACTGTTAGAAAAGCAGTTGGGATGGAATACCTATAAAACAATCTGAATCATTCAACTACACGCATAAGATTATGGCAAAAGCAACAACTAAAAAACCAAAACACGTAGCAATCGCAGGCAATATTGGCGTTGGTAAAACAACATTGACCGAGTTGTTGAGTAAGCACTACCGTTGGATTCCCCAATTTGAAGATGTGGACCATAATCCCTATTTAATGGATTTTTATGATGATATGCCTAGATGGAGCTTCAACTTGCAGATCTACTTTTTGCATGGCAGATTGAATCAAATTTTAGAAATACAAAAAGGTACCGAAACCATCATTCAAGATAGAACCATCTATGAGGATGCCAATATATTTGCACCCAATTTACACGAGATGGGTTTGATGAGTAAGCGTGATTTTGATAACTACTTCGGCTTTTTTAATACTATTAAATCGATGGTTCAACCTCCAGATTTATTGATCTATTTAAAAGCATCTGTTCCGACTCTTGTTTCTCAAATTCAGAAAAGAGGAAGAGAATACGAAGAGAATATTCGTTTAGATTATTTAAAAAGATTGAATGATTATTACAATAAATGGATTGACAATTACACAGAAGGCCCTTTGTTAATAATTGATTGTGATAAAAATAAATTCGGCGAGTCTGAAGAAGATTTAGGCCAAATCATTAGTAAAGTAGATAGTACATTATACGGATTATTTTAATTTTTTATAGATGCAACAAATCACAACGGAAATACTAGCCCAAATTAAATCCATTGTTGGTGCTGAATATGTTTTCACTGACGAAGAGAGCTTTGAGAAATATGGCAGGGACGAAACGGAAAAATTACATTACAGTCCGGCAGTTGTAGTCAAACCTAGAAGTACAGAAGAGATTGGTGCTTTGATGCAATTAGCAAACAAGCACTTAATACCTGTAACTCCAAGAGGTGCAGGCACGGGCTTAACAGGTGGTGCACTGCCTCATCTAGGAGGCTTGGTGATTGCGATGGAAAGATTCAATAGCATCTTAGAAATTGATGAAAGAAATTTACAAGTCACTACTGAACCTGGTGTCATTACAGAAGTTTTGCAAAATGCAGTAAAAGAAAAAGGTTTATTCTACCCACCCGATCCTGCTAGTAAAGGCAGTTGTTTTATTGGTGGTAATATTTCCGAAAATTCAGGTGGCCCTAAAGCTGTGAAATATGGCGTAGTGAAAGACTATGTTTTAAATTTAGAAATTGTTTTACCTACAGGGGAAATTATATGGACTGGCTCGAATGTGTTAAAAAATGCAACAGGTTATAACTTAACACAGTTAATTGTTGGTAGCGAAGGCACACTAGGTATTGTGACTAAAATTGTTTTAAGATTAATTCCGCATCCAAAATTTGATTTATTGATGCTTGCTCCTTTTGATAGTTTAGAAAAAGCGAGTGAAGCAGTAAGTGCTATTTTTAGAGCAGGTATTACGCCAAGTGCCATGGAGCTCATGGAAATTGAATCTATTAGATTGGCGAGCAAATTATGTGACAGCACTGCGATTACCATTACAGATAACTTGGCGGCGCATTTGATCATAGAAGTAGATGGCAATGATAAAGATGTATTGATGAAAGATATGGAAGCCATTGCTGATGTTTTGACAAATTTTGAAGTGGGTGAATTGTATTTTGCCGATGATGCCCAACAAAAAACGGAGCTTTGGAAAATACGCCGAAAAGCAAACGAAGCATCAGTTGCGGCAGGTTATACCATTGAAGAAGATACCGTGGTGCCTAGAGCTGAATTACCTAAATTAATCAAAGGTGTGAAAGCATTGGCCCTTGAAAATGGATTCAAAGTAGTTTCCTATGGACATGCAGGAGACGGCAATTTGCATATCAGAATTAACCACCCTATTTATAAGAAAAGTTTTGAAAACCAAGTGATACAAGACATCCTATTTAAAATATTCGAATTGGTAAAATCACTAGGCGGTACCATTAGTGGAGAGCATGGCATTGGCTTGATTCAAAAATCTTTTATGCCAGTCATGTTTGATCCGATCACCATGGAATTGATGAAGGGTATTAAAAAAGTATTTGATCCGAATCATATTTTAAATGCAGGTAAAATATTTGATTCCAAATAATGAAAAAGAAATTTATATACCTGATCCTAATTGCTTTGAGCAATACCATTATAGTGAATGCGCAAGATGTCGTTAAGACGATGCCGTCTATGAATGTCAGCCCAGTTTTTATTGGTGGTAATTTAGTGATTGGAGGAGGTGCAGGTTCCTTTCAACTTGGACTCAATCCCGAAATGTATAAGCGTGTCAATGATTATGTGGATATTGGTGCTGCTACAAATATATTTTTTCAATCTTTTAACCCAACAATAAGTAATGGGCTACCTGGCATATCATCTAGAAGTTTCCAATTGGGTGCTGGGGCATTTACAAGGATCTGGCCGCTTGAAAAGTTTTTCATACAAATACAACCAGAATACAATTATACTTGGAGCAGGTTCAAAGACAGGGGCACAGAAGGTGTGAATGCTGGTGCATCAAGAAGTATTCGTTTTGGAGCAGAGAGTCTGTTGGCAGGAATTGGATATGGAACTAGATCAGAAAATGGGATGACCTATTTTAGTGTCATGATTGATTTATTTAAAAATCCAAACTCCCCCTACAGAGATGGGTTTAACAGAGCGGATCCAATCATTAGAGCGGGTTTTGCATTCCCTATTTTAAGCGCTAAGAAAAAGCAGCCTTAATTTCTTCAAGTGTGGAACAAACTTGCAGACGATACCTGCTGCGTTCGTATAAAAAATCTTCTTCTTCCATTTTATTGATCATAGCGACCAAAGGATCATAAAATCCTTCAAAATTATACAGCACTATTTTTTTATCATGAATGCTTAAATTATTCCAAACGAGCATTTCAAAAAGTTCATCAAATGTGCCCAAGCCACCAGGTAGCACAAGTGCAGCATCCCCTTTTTCGTATAAAAGTAGTTTTCTTTCATGCATTGTCTCGGTTACAATTAATGCTGTTAACCCTTTATGTTGTGCCTCCCATTCTAATAATAATTTTGGCATGATTCCAATTACTTTCCCTCCATTTTCCAAGCTGCCATTCGCAACCGCACCCATTAATCCTTTATTGCCTCCGCCATAGACGAGTTCTATATTTTCTTGAGCTAATAGATTTCCTATATGAGTCGCAGCTTTCAAAAAACTAGGATTATTGCCCGATTTTGATCCACAGAAAACAGTAAGGGACTTTATTTTCATGAAAACTATTTTTATACTCGAATATAGAAGTATTTTAGCAAAATATTTCAAAGATTCTCTTTACATTGCCTTATCAAAATGTCAATCAATTAACTATGAGCGCAACCACCCTTTTTATATTCGTCATCCTTTACTTTTTAGTGTTATTAGGCGTAGCCAAAATCACTGGCAAGAACAGTAATAACATGTCTTTTTTTATTGGAAATAAAAATAGCAATTGGATGTTGGTGGCGTTTGGCATGATTGGTACTTCTTTAAGCGGCGTTACGTTTGTAAGTGTCCCAGGTGCTGTAGGAAAAGATGCATTTCATTATTTGCAAATCACATTGGGTTATTTAATTGGTTATTTAGCGATTGCTTATGTGTTACTACCCATTTATTATAAATTAAATTTGACTTCTATTTATAATTATCTAGAAGGCAGATTAGGTTTCAGTGCATATAAAACAGGGGCCTCCTTTTTTATTCTTTCAAGAACACTTGGAGCCACTGCTAGATTATATTTAGTTGTCAAAATTTTACAATATTTTATTCTTGACAATATGCATGTGCCTTTTTGGGCTACTACAGTCGTTATTTTAGTCATGATCTTATTGTACACTTACGAAGGTGGAGTTAAAACAATTGTTTGGACAGATACATTGCAGACATCAGGCATGTTAATGGGATTAATTATATGCAGCATCTACATCTTATCCGAACTTGATTTGAATGTACTACAAGGATTGACTACTATGCAAAACCAAGCCTTGGCATCTGATTCATCTATGCATTTAGCCGATGTATTTAGTATGGACGTGAATAGTAAATCCTTTTTCTTGAAGCAAATTATTGGAGGTGCATTTGTCACTTTAACCATGACTGGATTGGATCAAGAAATGATGCAAAAAAATATCTCAGTAAAAACCCTTAAGGATGCCCAAAAAAATATGGTGACCATTGGTTTCACCATGTTAATTGCAATTAGCTTATTTCTATACTTAGGTGGCTTATTACATTTATACGCTGCACAAAATAATATCACTGCCACTGGCGATGATCTATTCCCGACCCTAGCTTTAAACCACATGCCTCCTTATTTATCCATAATTTTTATTCTTGCATTGATCTCTGCCCTATTCCCTAGTGCAGATGGTGCGATCACTGCTTTAACTTCTAGTTTCTGCATTGATATATTAGGATTACAAAGAAATAAAAACTTGTCAGAGGCAGAACAAAAAAAGATTAGACAAAGAACCCATTTAACTTTTGCATTAATCTTTTTAATCATGGTCATGGTATTTAAATGGATAGATAATAAGAGTACCATTGATTTATTATTGAAAATCGCCTCTTATACCTATGGCCCATTATTAGGTCTGTTTGCGTTTGGAATCTTAACAAAAAGAAGCTTAAACAATACACTTGTGCCAGTCATTTGTGTTTTGGCGCCAATCCTTTGTTTAGTGCTTGACTATTACCAAGCACAATTATTTGGAGATTTCAGGATTGGTCAGGAACTATTGATCATCAACGGAGGAATTACTTTTATAGGATTATGGCTTATTTCAAGGGCTAATAGCGAAAAAAATTAGACATTTGCAGCATGGATTTTATTCAACAAGCTGCCAACGACTATGTAGCACATTATAGTGATGCCACACCGGCCTATTTAAGGCCTATGTACGAGCAAACTTTGCTAAGCCATCCCCATGCACATATGCAAAGTAATTGGAACCAGGGGGGCTTTTTAAGCTTTTTTAGTAAACTATTATCACCTCATTCTATTTTAGAAATAGGCACGTTTTCTGGCTTTAGTGCCTTATGCTTAGCAGAAGGATTAAACAGTACAGGTACGATAGATACCATTGAACTTAGAGCTGAAGACGCTAATGCAGCCAGAGTCCATTTTGATGTAAGCCCAAAAGGGAAACAAATCATCTCACATATTGGGGATGCCAAAGCAATCCTACCTACCCTTACTAAACAATGGGACCTAGTATTTATTGACGCAGATAAGACTAGTTATATTGAATACTTTAATTTAGTACTACCAATGCTTTCGGATAAAGGTGTGATCATTGCCGACAATGTATTATTTCATGGACAAGTTTTTGAAGAAAATATAACAGGGAAAAATGCCTTGGCAATACATGCATTCAACGAATTCATTTTACAACACAAAGACATTGAAAAAATTATGTTGACCGTTAGAGACGGATTAACCTTAATTAGAAAAAAATAATATGAAGCAAATCCTACTCCTCACATTGACTTTATGGATGGCCATCCAAACTGGTTGGTCGCAAAATAATTCAGCTACCATTGCATATATCACACAATATAAAGCCATTGCAATGAAGGAAATGAAACGAACTGGCGTGCCCGCTTCGATCACCCTCGCTCAAGCAATTTTGGAATCCAAGAGTGGTGAAAGTGATTTGGCAAAAAACCATAATAACCACTTTGGCATTAAATGCAAGTCAGATTGGACTGGTGCTAAAACCTATCAAGATGACGATGCAAAACAAGAATGTTTTAGAGTGTATGAGGCAGCTGAATTATCTTTTAAAGACCATTCTAATTTTTTAAAGAACCGTCCAAACTATGTTGATTTATTTTTACTAGATCCAGTGGATGATACCGCATGGGCTTATGGACTTAAAAAAGCTGGATATGCTACTGATTCTGAGTATCCTAAAAAATTATTAAAAATCATAGACGACTATGAATTAGCACAATACAATTTTCCAGAACTCGCCAATGAAATTGAAGTGGAAGAAGCGCCCGTAAAAAAGACACCTTCTGATGCGCCCGTAAACAAGGTGCTTGTTGATAGCCCTGTAAACAAGGTTCTTATTGATACACCCGTAAGCAAAGTGCTTATTGATACGCCCGTAAAAACTTTGAATAAGCCTTTAGGGATTGCGCAAATGAACTCAAATGAATCATTAGCTCCATTACCTTCTAAATCTTTGCCTACACAACCATTGCCTGCTGTTCAAAAAGATACTGTAAAAAAAGAAACCATAACAGCCGTACAAACGACTCAAAAGGAACCTGTAAAGATAGACACGACCCAAGCAACATCAATGACTCAACCTATCTTACCTAAACAGCCTACCTACAATTATCCAGAAGGTAGATTTAGGATCAATCAAGTGCCAGTAATCCTAGGAAAAGAAAATATGTCTTTTATAGAAATAGCACTTAAGTACAATGTGCCATTGTATAAACTATTTGAATACAATGACATTGAAGCTTCGAATCTATTAGCAAAAGATCAATTGATTTTCCTTGCTCCAAAAAAGAAAGCAGGTGCTACTTCATTTCATATGGTAAAATACAACACTAGTTTACATGAGATTAGTCAATTAGAAGGGATGCAACTTAGCCTATTAAAACTCTACAATCCTCAATTAACAGACCCTGTTAAAGAAGGCACACAGGTATTGTTGTTTAAACAAAAAGACAATAGCCCTGTGATAAAAAAAGACAATAGCTTACTATTTAACAAAAGAAAAAAATAATTCCTCTACTCCAAAATAATTTATATGTCTACCATTCAAGTTCTAGATAAAACTTTTGAACCCTATTTAAAAGAAGCTGCGATTCAAGAAAAAATTACTGAGCTAGCAGGACAATTAAACCAAGACTATGCTGGGAAGTGTCCGCTTTTCTTATCCATTCTTAATGGCGCTTTTTTATTTACCGCCGACCTATTCAAACAAATCACCATAGAAGCCGAAGTAAGTTTTATTAAATTGGCATCCTATAAAGGAACAAGTTCAATAGGCAATGTGATTACCGCAATAGGATTAGATATCAATGTAAAAGACAGGGATATCATTATTTTAGAGGACATTATCGACACAGGAAAAACTTTGCATCACTACCTGCCACAATTAGAAAGTATGCAACCTGCCTCGGTTAAAATTGCAGTATTACTGAATAAAAAAGATGCATTACTATACCCTGTTCAAATCGACTACGCTTGTTTTGAGATACCTAATAAATTCGTAGTGGGCTATGGACTAGACTATGACGGATTAGGCAGAAATAGTAGAGACATTTATCAATTAAAAGCATAAATAAAAAAAGGGACAATTTTAATTGTCCCTTTTTTTATCTTCTTATATTAAACTTACTTAAAAGCTTCTTTTACTTTATCGTAAAAACTTTTATCCCCTTTTACAGGCTTTGGTTTAAAGTTTTCACTTTCTTGCATTTTATTCAACGCAATTTTTTCTTCTTCACTTACTTCTTGTGGTGTCCAAATATTCACATGAATCAATTGATCTCCCTTTGCATAGCCTTGTACTTCTGGGAATCCTTTTCCTTTTAATCTAAATATCTTACCACTTTGTGTACCAGCAGGTATTTTAATTTTTGCACGCCCATCAATGGTTGGTACTTCTACACTTGTACCAAAAATGGCGTCGGGAATGGTAATGTATAAATCAAATGAAACATTCAATCCATCTCTATGCAGGGACTCGTGTTGCTCTTCCTCTATCATGATGATTAAGTCTCCAGAAGACCCTCCACGTTCACCTGCGTTGCCTTTGCCAGACATGCTCAATTGCATACCGTCTTGCACACCTGCAGGAATGTCTATTGAAATAGTCTCTTCTCCATATACTCTACCCTCGCCCTTACATGGGGTACATTTTGCAGTGACTGTACTTCCTTCTCCATTACATGTAGGACATGTATTCACGGTTTGCATTTGACCCAAGAAAGTATTGGTTACTTTTCTTACTTGACCTGAACCTTTACAAGTGCCACAGGTTTGTACACTAGAACTATCTTTAGCACCATTGCCACCACAAGTAGTACAAAGCACATGCTTCTTCACTTTAACTTGTTTGTTCACCCCACCTGCTATCTCTTCGTAATTTAATTTTAATTTGATTCTTAAGTTACTTCCTCTTTGGCCTCTTGCTTTTGCACCACCTCTTGAACGGCTTTGTCCACCGCCAAAAAATCCACCAAACATATCATCTCCAAACACATCACCAAACTGACTAAAGATATCGTTCATATCCATACCACCAGCGCCGTATCCACCTCCGCCACCAGCTGTCCCCGGCCCAAAAGCTTGATGTCCAAAACGATCATATTTTGCTTTCTTATCCGTATCACTTAAAATTTCATAGGCTTCTGCTGCTTCTTTAAATTTTTCTTCTGCTGCCTTATCTCCAGGATTTCTATCCGGGTGAAATTGCATCGCAACTTTACGGTAAGCCTTTTTTATTTCATCCGCAGATGAAGATTTGCTCACGCCTAATATTTCGTAAAAATCTCTTTTTGACATATTGCTTTGTTTATTTGCCTACAACCACTTTTGCAAAACGAATAATTTTATCGTTCAAATAATATCCCTTAGTTACCTCGTCAATGACTTTGCCTTTTTTTGCTGCTTCCGGAACTGGCACTTCAGTAATCGCTTCATGTAATTCAACATTAAAAGCTTGATCAATACTTTCCATTGCCTTTAAGCCTTTTGAATGAAGGGTGGTTCTGATTTTATTAAACACCAATTGGATGCCTTCTTTTTGAACAGCGATATCATCGGATCCGTTCAATTGCTTCTCTGCACGATCACAGTCATCCATCACATCCAAAAGAGACACAATCACATCCTTACCAGCCGTTTGGATCAAATCCACACGTTCTTTAGCGGTTCTTCTTTTGAAGTTTTCAAATTCTGCCATTAAGCGCAAATATTTATCCTTTTGGTCTGCCAAATCAGCCTTTAACTGATCTAACTCACTCAAGGGTACTTCCTCGGTTTCTGGGGCTGTTTGAGCGCCATTTTCTGTATCTGCAATTGGTTCTTGACTTAATTGTTCTTTATCTTCCATAATTGACTATTTGTACTCTACCTCACGCAAATATATTGCCAAAGCAATAAAAGAGCAAAATTGACATAAAAGGGCCTTAAAATGAACAAGTTGTCACTCAATCTGTGCCTATCTTTGACAAATGACAAAGGTTTACCTAAATAAGCGCATTACCCCAAGGATCGCCATGGGGCATCCATGGATTTATAACAACGAAATAGAT
>JBILIU010000009.1:0-25372 GCA_044368905.1 Sediminibacterium sp.
GAACACACTATGTTGCTCAAGAAGTAACATTAAGCAAAGATGGTACAACTGGAGAAATCCACGTTCGTCATCGTGCGCACGTTCAAGAAGGAAAATTATTCTATAAAGGAAAATTAGTAGCTGAGAAAGCACCTTTAAAAGCATAATTTACCAATCAATGAATATTGGTATTGATATGATGGGTGGTGATTTTGCACCACTTGAAGCTGTCAAAGGCGTCCAACAATATCTATCCAATAATGAACACAATTTATTTTGCATTGGTGATGCAACCCAGCTGGAAGGACTCTTTCAGCAACATGGGATTGCTTCACCTTTTTTGCATTTAATAGATGCACCAGAAGTCATTGGATACCATGAACATCCTACTAAGGCTTTAAAAGAAAAACCCAACTCTTCTATCGCAATTGGATTTCGCTATTTAGCCGAAGGCAAGATTGATGCATTTTTAAGTGCCGGAAATACAGGTGCTATGTTGGTTGGTGCCATGTTTAGCATCAAACCAATAAAAGGCGTTTTAAGGCCAACTATCGCAACGCTTTTACCAAAATTAAATGGTAAAACAGGCATCTTAGTAGACGTAGGGTTGAATGCGGATTGTAAGCCTGAACAATTAAATCAATTTGCCATTTTAGGCAATTTATATGCAAAGCATATTCTGAATATTGACGCTCCTACTGTTGGTTTATTAAATGTAGGAGAAGAAGAAGGTAAAGGCAATGTATTAGCTCAAGCCACTTACCCACTTTTAAAAGAAAATACCCATATTCATTTCATTGGCAATGTTGAAGGTCGTGATGTTTTTAATGACAAAGCTGATGTCATTGTTTGTGATGGATTTACTGGAAATGTGATCTTAAAAACTGCGGAAGCGATGTATGAAGCTGCAGCGCATCAGGGTCTAGAAAAAGACTCCTTTTTTGGACGTTTCCACTTCGAAAATTATGGCGGCACGCCTGTCCTAGGTGTGAATAAGCCAGTCATTATTGGTCATGGTATTAGCAATGCAAAAGCATTTTCAAATATGATTGCTTTGGCTGAAAAAATGATTGATACCAAATTCTGCGAAATCATTACAAGCAATTTTGCTAACATCCAATAGTATTAGGTTTTTTTAACTTAATTTCACGCTTAACAAAAGCAACACATTTTATGTGGTTAAATAATGTTTTAGAAACCATTGGCAATACTCCAATCATTCGATTAAATAAAGTCAGCATTGATATTCCAGGAACGATCTTGGCTAAAGTGGACTATTTTAATCCAGGCAATTCTATCAAAGACCGTATGGCTTTGAAAATGGTGGAAGTAGCCGAAGCAGAGGGAAAATTAAAACCAGGTGGTACCATTATAGAATGCACCAGTGGAAATACAGGTATGGGTTTAGCTTTAGCAGCGGTTGTGAAAGGATATAAATGCATCTTTACTACCACAGATAAGCAAAGTAAAGAGAAGATGGATATACTAAGAGCAGTGGGTGCCGAAGTGATTGTCTGCCCTACAAATGTGGAACCAGAAGATCCTGCGAGTTATTATTCAGTCGCAAGAAAATTGGCAGGCGCAATACCTAACTCCTACTTCTTTAACCAATATGATAATTTGGCCAATAGACAAGCGCATTATGAAACAACGGGGCCAGAAATTTGGCGTCAGACCGAAGGTAAAATTACCCACTTCGTTTGTACTGCAGGTACAGGTGGTACCATCACTGGAACAGCAAAATATTTAAAAGAACAAAACCCAAATATTCAAGTTTGGGCCATTGATCCAATAGGTTCTTTATTGACCCATTATTTTCAAACAGGCGAAGTAGATATGTCCTATGTGCACCCTTATATTGCCGAAGGTTTTGGTGAGGATTTTGTTCCTGCAAACTATGACATGTCTGTCATTGACCATTTTGAACAAGTGGCAGATAAAGAAGGTGCATTGATGACGAGAAGACTAGCCAAGGAAGAAGGATTATTCTGTGGTTATAGCGCAGGAAGCTGTTTTCAAGGGCTTTTACAATTGAAAGATAGATTGAAACCAACCGATGTAGTTGTATGTGTCTTCCATGATCACGGAAGCAGGTATGTTGGTAAAGTATACAATGATGATTGGATGAAATCTAAAGGATTTATAGACTAATTTAAGCAGGATTTTAAGGTCTAGCTAACATCCGTTTGGTTCATAAATTGTATCTTTGACCTTCAATAATTAAACAATGAATAAGTACAGATCGGGTGTTTTACATGGTAAAGAACTAGAAGCATTATACAACGATGCTAAAGCAAACAATTTTGCCATCCCAGCAGTCAATACGACTGGTACAGATACCATTAATGCAGCTATTGAAACAGCAGCTAAAGTAAAGTCTCCTATTATTATACAGTTTTCAAATGGTGGTGCGCAATTTATTGCTGGTAAGGGCATGCCAAATGATAATTTACAAGCGAATATTCAGGGTGCCATTGCAGGTGCTTTACATGTACACCAGGTTGCTAAATTTTATGATGTGCCTGTTGTTTTGCATACTGACCACGCATCCAAAAAATGGTTACCATGGATCAGTGCTTTAATTGACGAGAGTGAAAAATACCACAAATTACATGGACAACCTTTGTTCAGTTCCCATATGTTAGATTTATCTGAAGAACCAATCGAAGAGAATATCCAAACCTCTGTTGAATTCTTTAAACGTATGGAGCCATTGGGCATGGGTATTGAAATTGAATTAGGTGTAACTGGTGGTGAGGAAGATGGCGTTGATAATAGCGGTATTGAAAATGATAAATTATATACGCAGCCAGAACACGTTGCATACGCTTATACTGAACTAGGTAAAGTGGGCAATTTATTTACTGTAGCAGCAGCTTTTGGTAATGTACATGGCGTTTACAGTCCTGGTAATGTGGAATTAAAGCCAGAAATTTTACACAATAGTCAGTTGCATATCGAAAAGACTTTAGGCACTGCACCAAAACCAGTTTATTTTGTATTCCATGGTGGATCTGGTTCTCCTCAAAATCAAATTAGAGAAGCGATTGGATATGGTGCAATTAAAATGAATTTAGATACCGACTTACAATGGGCTTTCTGGGAAGGTGTATTGGGCTATTACAAAAAGAATGAAGCTTTTCTTCAAACTCAATTGGGTAATCCAGAGGGTGCAGAGAAGCCAAATAAAAAATATTATGACCCTAGAGTTTGGTTGAGAAAAGGCGAAGAGTCTTTCATCAAACGTTTAGAGCAATCATTTGACGACTTAAATTGTATCAACAGAAACGCTTAAATTAGTCCCCTATGCGTGAAAAAGAAGAAGATATTGAAGTCAACCTGACTGGAGAAGAATTAAATCATTCTGACGCAGCTGATAAATCAAGATGGTTTAAAAGAATCCGCAAAGGCATTAGTACTTCAACAGCAGACAAGAAAGAAACACCAGAAGGTTTGTGGACAAAATGTCCAACATGTAATCATATTTGTACTAGTTCAGAATTGAAAGAAAATTTGTACATCTGTGACAAGTGCAATTACCACCACCGTATTGGTAGTGATGAATATTTTGCCATCTTATTTGACAACCAAGAATTTACAGTACTTTTTGATGAGATCAAAAGTAAGGATGCGCTTAATTTTACCGATCTAAAGAATTACCAAAAACGTTTAGATGAAATTCATTCTAAAACAGACTTGAAAGATTCTATGCGCGTAGGTATTGGAAAAATGAATGGCGAAGGTTATGTGGTGGCATGTATGGATTTTGAATTCATTGGTGGATCATTAGGAAGTGTGATGGGAGAAAAATTCAGTCGTGCGGTAGACTATTGCATTCAACATAGACTCCCCTTTTTAGTGATTAGTAAAAGTGGTGGTGCGCGAATGATGGAAAGTGCATTTAGCTTAATGCAGTTGGCAAAAACGAGTGGTAAATTATCTCAATTAAGTGATGCTAAATTACCATTCATCTCCTTATTAACAGACCCTACATTTGGTGGTATCTCTGCTAGCTTTGGCATGTTAGGTGATCTAAATATTGCAGAACCAGGTGCTTTAATTGGTTTCGCTGGTCCTAGGGTCATAAAAGAAACCATTAAGAAAGATTTACCTCCAGGTTTCCAACGTTCTGAATTCTTATTAGAACACGGATTCCTTGATTTTATAGTGGACAGAAAAGAACTGAAGCAAAAATTGTCCGAAGTGGCATTTATGTTCAGAAGCTAATGCCAAAAAGAAATCAATATTAAATAGTACTTTTGTATCCCGGTGTAGCACATCGGGATATTTTTTATGGCGAAAGCACCCAAGTCAATAGAATTAAACAATAGGCAGGCCTATTTCAACTACCAGATAGAAGACAAATATGTGGCAGGCATTGTATTGATGGGTACCGAAGTTAAGTCCATTCGCGCTGGTAAAGTAAGTTTCAATGATTCCTTCTGTTTTTTTGACAAGGGAGAATTATGGGTAAGGTCTTTGTTCATCAACGCCTACTCTCATGGGAATAAGAATAACCATATAGAAGTACACGATCGAAAACTATTATTGACTGCAAGAGAATTAAAAAAGATTGAAGGCCAAACCAAAGAAAAAGGATTTACCATTGTGCCACTCCGCATTTTTTTTAACGATAAGCATTATGCTAAAATGGAGATTGGTATTGGCCGCGGTAAAAAAGAATACGATAAACGCGAAACCATCAAGAACCGCGATATTGACAAAGACATCAAGCGCATCCTCGCTAAATAAACTCCTTACACATACTTTCCTGTATCTTCTTTCTTAAATTCTATCTGCTCCTTTAAAGAAGCTGCATCTGGACGATGTGTTGTTGCATAAGCAGCAATGAGCAGGACAATTAAAATACAAAAAGCGCCTAGTACTTCTTTAGGCTCCAACCAATACCCAATTACTTGATTCAATTTTGCATGTTGAGGTGTACTTAGTTCATACCTAATTTCGATTCTAGAACCGATTTTAGATTGGTAGATAGATGAATCTAATAACACTTGATATTGTTTACCAGATTCTTGGAATACAGCAACAACTCGTCCGTCTCTTGCTTCAATCAACGCTGGAGTAATATCACTATCAAAATAGTCTGGTGTTCTGCTAAATGGCAGGTAGCACATAAAGCATGCAATGAATAATATGAGGACTGATTTGATCAACTGTGGTTCATTAAAATACTGAGGTTCATTAAAATTAAAAGCGCCCCCGAAATTGCTAACGAGAACGCTTAAAGCTATATGATTTGCATTGCTGCAATGTTATATTATGCTGTTAAGCTCCTGAAATCTACAGGAACTAATTTACTTACTCCAGGCTCTTGCATGGTCACACCATAGATCACATCCACCGCACTCATTGTTTGCTTATTATGCGTTACAATAATGAACTGTGATTTATCAGAAAACTTCTGAATCATTTGAGTGAATTTACCAACATTGGCATCATCCAATGGCGCATCTACCTCATCCAAAATACAGAATGGTGCTGGCTTAATTAGGTAAATCGCAAACAACATCGCTGTTGCAGTTAATGTACGTTCTCCTCCACTCAACTGTGTGATAGAAGATGGACGCTTACCTTTAGGTTTCGCCACAATCTCTACTGCAGTTTCTGATAAGTTCGTTGGATCTACTAATATTAAGTCACATGAATCTTCTTCGGTAAACAATGCTTTGAATACTTTTTGGAAATTCTCTCTAGCTGTATTGTAAGTTTCTAAGAATGCTTGATTGGCTGTCGCTTCCACTTCTTGAATGGTCAATAACAAACTCTCCTTCGCGGTGACTAAGTCATTCTTTTGTTCTAAGATAAAATCATAACGCTTTTTCATTTCGGTGTAAGCCTCAATCGCTGTCGGATTCACTTCACCCATATTCTCCAAACGCTTCTTCATTTTTTCAACATCTTGCTGTAGTTCTTCCAATGTTGCCTCAGTTTGTCTTCCAAGATCTAAAATCTCTTCTAATTCCACTTTGAACTCCACACTTAATCTTTCCTTCGTTCCAGCCAATTGTAGTTTTAAGTTATTTAATTTATCCTTGATCTCATTGATCAACTGATCCATTAATTCCTTAGACTTCACTTGAAGTCTCAAACTGCTTTCTTTCTCTTGTAGGGCCGTTCTTAAAGTATAATATGCTTGATCTGCCTCGTTTAATTTAAGCTCTTCTGCTTCCTTATTTCTTAATAGCTCAACCAATGCTGTTTCAATTGTCGCTAATTCATTATTGCTGTCTACAATTGAGGTGGATGCTTCTGTCAACTGAACCGTATTGGATTGTATTTGCGCATGCAAATCATTCAATTGATTGTCCTTGAAGATCACTTCCTGTTGTAAAGCCTCAATTTTGCTTTGTTGCTTTGTCAACTGTAAATTCATTTCATTGAATTCACCAGATGCTAAATGGTATGCTTGCTCTGCTGCTTGGTAAGCTAATTCGATATCACCTAATTGGGCCTGAGTTGTTTGCAAGGAAGCATTCAATTCAGTCAATTGTATTCTTGTATCTCCAATTAAAGCGTGTTCTTGTTCGATTTTTTCTGCTAATTCTGCCAACTTAGCTACTGCAGCCACTTGTGCAGATTGTAGGTTTTCTAATCTATTCTTATTCGCAAACACATCGTTGATTAAACGATTGACAGTTTGTTCTGTCGTTCTTATTTCTTGTTCTTTCAACAATTCATTGTACTGTAAAACAGACTCATGCTTCACTTGAATTTGAGATTTTAATTCATTCACCACCGTTTCTTGTGTTTGAATGTCTTCCAATAATTTTTCTAAGTTCTTTGCACGTCCAATTTTCTTTCCTTCAAATAATCCAACACTTCCACCTGTTAATGTATACTTCCCTCTTACAAATTTTCCAGTCTTCTCTAAAATCATGCCTGTAATACTTGCTTCTAATGCAGCTTCATTTTCGGCAATAAATACATTCCCTAGTAAATGATTCGCTAAAGCGGCATATTTTGGATCAATCTCAATCACGGATAATGCAGCAATCGTATTGGAAGGTGCAGCCTCTGCTTTAGCGCCATTTAATTGATCTAATAAAAAGAAGTTGGCCTTGCCTTTTTTGTTTTCATCTAATAACTGCACCGCTTGCATCCCCTCCTTTAAATCATTCACTACGTAATAATTTAAATAAGGTTCTAATACATTTTCAACAGCCGTACGGTATGCTTCTTGCACATATAAAATATCTGATAAGATTGGGGCATTGTGATTCCAGCCAGTATTCTTGTGTAAGAATTTAACGCTCTCAGGATATCCATCCATTGAGTCTACTAAACTTTTTAATAAATCGTATTCGTTTTTCTTAGCATCTAAAATCCTTGCTTGTTCTGCTAATTTTGTTCTTAATTGCTCAAGTGCTTCTTGGGTTTCAAAAATACTTGCTTTCGCTGTTTCATTTTGTGCTAATAAATCAGCTAAATGTGCTTTGCTTGAAGCCAATTCAGCTTCTTTAGTTGCTAATTGCGTGGTGAGTTCTGCTACTTGTTCTGCTCTATGCAATTGCTCCTCATCTAATTGATGCTGGCTTCTTTGAATATTTTGAATCGAAGTATCTGATACCGCAACTTTCTTTTCTGCTTCAAATTGATTCCTTTGAATTTGACCAAACTGCTGACGCAATCCGTCTAACACGCCACGTTGGTCATCAAATTGTGCACGCTTATTGGTTAATTCAATATGCGATTGGTCCACTCTGTTTTTGAAATCATTGTATATTTTTTCTTCATCAATGACTTGCAATTTGGTATACTCAATTGAATCTCCAATCGTTTTTAATTGACCTTCGGCACGCTCTAAGAATTCTTGTAACCCTTTTTCTTTATCGTTTAAATAACTTAAACGTTGGGCAGCCAAACTTTTATCATTCTCTTTGGTTCTTAAATGCTGCAACATATCATTGAACTCATGTTGCATGCTTTGTAAACCCTTTTCTTTTTCAATGAAAACCACACGCTCTTGTTCAAGCGCGGCTTCTTCTAGAGCAATAGCTGCTTCTAATTGAAATTTCTTATCCGTTTCAGTTTCTTGTTGTTCTGTTAATTCCTTATAAGTTAAATTAAAGCCTTCCAAAGAAGCAATGGCTAATTCTATGGCTGTTTCCTTGTAATCTTTCTTAATCTCAAAATATTTCTCTGCTTTCTTCGCTTGGTTCTCTAATGTTTTTAATTGGTTGTTGATTTCAAACAATAAATCCTCGATACGAGATAAATCTTGCTCAGTCGCGTCTAATTTATTCTTCGCTTCTTTTTTTCTTGTTTTGTAGATCGTGATACCAGCAGCTTGTTCTAACATTTTACGACGACTATTATCCTTGTCCTTGATAATATCATCCACCATGCCTAATTCAATGATTGCATAACTGTCTGTACTCACCCCTGTGTCCATAAATAAATTATGGATATCTTTTAAACGACAAGACACATCGTTTAAACGGTATTCGCTTTCTCCATTTTTATAATAACGACGGGTCACCGTGATGGTGCTAAATTCTGTTGGCAATAAATTTTTAGTATTCTCGAAAGTCAAACTCACTTCGGCCATGCTACTCGCATTCCTGGTCTTAGAACCATTGAAAACCAATGAGTCTAAATTCTCAGATCTTAGTGCTGAAATCTTAGATTCCCCTATCACCCATCTTATACTATCTATGATATTACTCTTTCCACAACCATTCGGTCCAATGATACCTGTTATACCCTCGTCAAAACTGACAATAGTTTTGTCAGCAAAACTCTTGAACCCCTTGATTTCTAATGACTTTAATCTCACTTTTGTAACGCTTTAAATTGTCTGCGAACATAAGAAAAATCAGTCAAAAAGTCAAGGGCAATGGGTGTATTTAGATTGAAATGTGGACAAAATCTACCCCTTTTCAACAAGGCGACCTCCCTCAGTGGTCAAGGTACGTGCTGGGAACTTATTTACCACCATATAATCATGGGTTGCCATGATGATGGCAGTTCCATCTTCCTTAGCAATTTGGAACAATAAATGCATGATTTCATCGGATGTTTCAGGGTCTAGACTACCTGTCGGTTCATCCGCAAGGATCATTTTGGGTGAGTTTAACATCGCTCTAGCAATATCGACCCTTTGTTGCTCCCCACCACTCATTTCATAGGTCATTTTGAACCCCTTATTTTGAAGACCTACTTTATTTAAAACATCGTCAATTTTTTGTTGAATCAATTGTTCATCCTGCCAGCCCGTTGCTTTTAGAACGAAACTCAGGTTCTCGTTTACATTTCGGTCTGACAATAATTGAAAATCTTGGAAAACCACCCCTAAATTTCTTCTCAAAAAGGGTAATTTTTTCCAGTCCATCTCCTTTAAATTAAATCCTACCACATGACCTATACCTTCCGTCAAAGTCAATTCGCCGTATATGGTTTTCAATAAGCTACTTTTGCCTGTGCCTGTTTTTCCCACTAGGTAAACAAATTCACCTTTTTGAACATTCAAGTTGACATCCTGCAAAATAAGACTACCACTTTGATAAATATTCGCATGTTCAATTTGTACAACAATTTCACTCATATAGTTCTTGTTAATAGATTAAAATTAATAGCTAAATATTTCCTTTCCAAAACTTCCTTCTAAAATCAATTCCTTCTTTTCAGAGGCTTCCACATAACCAACTACCTGCGCTTCAATACCTAATCCTTTTGCAATTGTAATTAAATGGTCAGCGGCAGCTGCATCTGTGAAAATTTCTAAACGATGGCCCATATTAAATACCTGGTACATCTCTTTTGTGTTGGCACCCGAATTGGCTTGTATCAATTTAAAAATAGGAGGCGCATCAAATAAATTATTTTTTACAATACGCATATTGCCTGGTAAATATTTCATACACTTTGTTTGACCACCACCACTGCAATGGATCATGCCTTTAACTGTATCAAAGTGTTCGGTCAAAATAGCTTTCACCAATGGCGCATAAGTACGAGTAGGGCTCAATAATAATTTACCAACACTGATCTCGCCAAACCCTTTGATAGAAAGCATATCCGTCATCCTGTTTTTCCCTAAATAAACTACTTCGTCTTTTAAAGTTGGTTCAAATGATTCTGGAAAAGCGGTAGCATAATGATGTGATAATACATCATGTCTTGCACTCGTTAATCCATTGCTTCCTAATCCGCTATTGTATTCCGTCTCATAATTCGCTTTTCCAAAACTTGAGAAACCAACAATCACTTGTCCAGGCGCAATTAGATCGTTGGTAATTAATTTTGCTTTAGGCCATCTTGCAGTCATGGTGCCATTCACCGCAATGGTTCTCACTACATCACCCACATCTGCAGTTTCTCCACCCAAGAATGCAATTTCAACACCAAATGTTTTAAGTGTATTGAAAAAATCCTGCGTCCCATTGATGACCTGACTAATGACTTCGCCTGTGATTAATAATTTATTACGGTCAATGGTGGAAGAAAATAAAATTTGATCATAAATACCAACGCACAATAAATCATCTAAATTCATTGCAATCGCATCCTGTGCAATACCTTTCCAAACAGAAGCATCACCTGTTTCTTTCCAATATAAATATGCTAAAATACTTTTTGTTCCTGCACCATCTGCATGCATGATATTGATATGATCTTGACTACCCCCTAAAAAATCGGCATATAATTTACAAAAAGCATTCGGATACAAGCCTTGGTCTAAATCCTGAATGGCGGCATGAACTTCTTCTTTTTGAGCGGAAACGCCGCGCTGAGCATACAATGACATGGCTATAAATTGATTTTACAACAAAGGTACAATTGTTTTACATTTGTACCTTATTTACAAGATAAAGATGAAGATGAAGGTCCACTACGATTTAACTGCCCTACCCCAATTTAAAGACGCTATTGTGACGATGGGTGCTTTTGATGGCGTTCATAAAGGACACCAGCAGATTATTCAAAGAATGAAGCAATTGGCCCAAAAAGTACAGGGGGAAACCATCATCATCACCTTTCATCCACATCCAAGAAAAGTCATTTCTTCTGTGCCTGGAGAAATCAAGCAATTAACTAGTATCAAAGAAAGGATTCAATTGTTAGAAGCCGCTGGAATCAACCATCTAGTGATCATCAATTTTGATTACCAATTCTCCAATTTGACTGCAGCACAGTATGTCGAGGATTTTTTATACCATTATTTTAAGCCCAATACGGTCATTGTAGGCTATGACCACCATTTTGGAAAAGGCAGAAATGGGAATATTGAATTACTAAAAACCATGGGGGCTAAATTGCATTTTCAGGTAGAAGAAATCCATGAACAATTGGTTCAAAATGAAATAATAAGTTCCACCTTAATCAGAAATTATATTTCAGACCAACAAATAAAAAAAGCCAATGATTTATTAGGTTATGCCTACTGCTTTGAAGGTTTTGTTGTTAGGGGAAATCAATTGGGTAGAACCATTGGTTACCCTACCGCTAATTTACATATCAATGACGAAGAGAAGTTGATCCCCGCAAACGGCGTCTACGCTGTGAAAGTAAAGGGAGCATGCACCAATCATGCAATTTTGGATGGAATGATGAACATTGGGATTCGCCCAACAGTGGATGGTCAAAAGAAAGTGATTGAAGTCAATATATTTAATTTCGATCAAGATATTTACGAACAATTTATTACGGTGATGGTCTATGAATTTATAAGAGGCGAAGTTAAATTCGATGGTTTAGATGCATTAAAAACCCAGCTACATCAAGACAAAATAACTGCTTCAGCAATCTTAGCTAAGTACGAAGTCAAACTAGATTAAGACATTATTTTAACGACCAATTCCTTTAACAAGTCAGCGTCTGTATTACTTGCATCATTGATGCCTAATACGCGTAAATTGTACTCATGAATCAATAAAAGTATTTGTTCTACTTTGGCATAATTATAGTGTCTAGTGGCTGCCATGGTGGTTTTAATTGAAAAGAAATTCAACCCTACTTCGGCCATGATTCTTTTTTCGTCATTGGTCCCTAATCCATAGACTGCATACAATTTACTAAAAAAACCATAGAGGGTTGGAAGTATCAACTGGATGGGCGCCGCTTTTTGATTAGACTCAAAATATTGAATCATTTGAATGGCCCTAGAGAATTTTTTATGTGCAATAGCGTCCTGGAATTCAAAAGCATTGAATTCTTTGCTAATCCCAATATATTTTTCAATATCGTCCTCGGTAATTTTTTTTCGATCCCCTAAATTCACCATTAATTTTTCTAACTCATTTTTGATCCTGCTTAAATCATTGCCAATATGATCCACAATAATCTGAACCGCCTTAGGGTTAATTTGGTATCCATTGTCTGCCACCCATTGATTAACCCAATCAGGTAATTTATTGTCATACATTTTTTTTGTACTAACTACAACTGCTTTGGTTTTGAGTAATTTGGCTAAAGCAGATCGTCCATCAACATTCTTGTCCTTATGGGCCACCACAAGGATTGTGGAGGACAATGGATGTTCGATATAGGAGACTAATTTCTCCAATGAATTCATGTGTTGCGCCTCTTTAATAATCACGACCTGCTTTTCTGCAAAAACTGGATAACGTTTACAGGCATTGACCACTTCTGCCCAATCGGCATCTTTGCCATAAAAAACGGTTAAATTAAAGGCTTGATCTGCCTCGGGCAATAATTGATGTTCTGCATATTGCACCAACTGGTCGATATAAAAAGACTCTTCCCCCTCCAGCCAATAGACTGCGTCGAAGACGTTATTTTTCCAATTCGATAAAATTTTGGAAATAGGCATCTTCAAAGATATACAGGAATGCTGTTTTTTTAATATATTTGCAAATAAATAAACACATTTTCTTATGAGCAACGAAACTTCAGGTAACGGAGGCAAAATTATTATTAGCTTATTGGCAATTGCCCTTATCGGTTCATGGATCTACTTTAGTACTTCTAAGACAGAAATTATCACGAACTACACCACGCAAGTAAATAACTTAGACAGCGCTAAGAATGCTATTCAAGCAGATTTTATTGCTGTTTCTGCTAAAGCAGATTCTTTGACACAACAAAACACTCAATTGCAAGGTGATTTATTGTCTAAGTCAAACGATATTCAACAATTAAAGTCTAATATCAGCAATATCTTACGTAAAAAGGAAGCTACGGATAAAGAATTAGCAGAAGCGAAGTCTATGATTACAGAATTGAACGGAAAAGTAGCTGGCTTATTTACTGATTTAGCAAAAGCACAAGAAGAAAATAAAGTATTGACAGTTAAGAACGAGGTATTAACGACTGAAAATACAAATCTTAATACCAATTTAAGTTCAACAACTAAGGAGAAGGAAAGATTACAAGACATAGGTTCAACTTTACATGCTTCTTCTTTTAGCATTCAAGCTGTAAGAGTAAAAGAGGACGGAACTGAAAAAGTGACTAATTCTGCAAAGCGTGCGAACACCATTCGTTTGTCTTTCCAAATTGACAAAAATAAAATTACTCCATCTGGTAATCAAGATTTATATGTTTGTATCACTGCACCAAATGGTGTAAGCTTTACAGAAGGCGGCAAAATCAATACTAGAGAAGATGGTACAAAAGCGTATTCAAACAAAATTGCTGTACAATATGTTCAAAATGCTGTATTGCCAATTAGCTACGATGTAAAACAAAGTGCTAAGTTTGTTGAAGGCGAATACTTGGTAGAAGTATACAACAATGGTTTCAAAATTGGTGAAGGAAAAACAACTTTGAAAAAAGGTGGTTTATTCTAACCCATTAACTTCTTATAAAAAAAAGCCACTCAAATTTGAGTGGCTTTTTTTACTTACAATCCATCCATTTTAATACGTTAATTCTATATTGTTGTCTTGTAACTCACTTCCTACATTCAATAAAGAGAAATTGTTATAAGACAATGCATAAAACCATAATTGAATTGCTGCAGGAGAAATATTTTCTACGAAGAAATTTACTTTATTTAGATAAACAAAAAGTTTATCTTTTAAAGCAGTATCATTTTCCTCTGCAACCCAATGATTCAATACATTTTTGAAATTGGCCAACTCAGCATCCAATAAATGGTCAAATGCATGTAATTGTATCATTTCAGAAACAGCATCATACATTAAAGCTTTGTTACTTGTTTTCATAACATAGGGTTTGATTATGATATAAAGGTCCAACCCTAATTTAAACTAATTGTTAACTTAAGACCAGATTTCCACAATGTGCAAAACTTGTAAAAAAATGTGCTTTATTTCAATACAATCGCTGCTAATGGCGGTAATTCTAGATGAATTAAGTGTATTTGATTTGTATCATCTGTTGAAAAAGATGGAACTTCTTGATTAAAAATATTGCCCGATCCCCAATATGCTTTAGCATCGCTATTAAATAGCTCTTTCCAAATAGTTTTTCCTTGTACACGGATCGGAAATTGATGCCTTGGTACTGGCGTCATATTAAACACCACCAAGACATCCTGTTTTGGGTCCTTCCCTTTACGTTTAAAAGCAATAATACCCTCTTGACGCTGATTCAATTCAACCCATTCAAATCCGGCTACTTCATATTGTAGTTCATACAAAGCTGGATGTGCTTTATACAATGCATTTAATTGTTGTACACAATATTTCATACCTGCGTGACTTGGATATTGTAATAATTCCCATTGTAATTCTGATTGGAAGTCCCACTCTTTTGTTGCTGCAAATTCATTCCCCATAAACAATAGCTTTGCTCCTGGGTGTAAAAACATATAAGCATACAACAATCTAAGGTTGGCAAATTTTTGCCATTCATCGCCTGGCATTTTATACAACATAGGACTTTTGCCATGTACCACTTCGTCATGACTTAAAGGCAACATAAAATGTTCATCATAATAATACATCATGGAAAAACTAAATTTATCCTGCGCACCAGAACGCATAATAGGATCTAATTTAAAATAATCCAAGGTATCGTGCATCCAACCCATCATCCATTTCATACCAAAGCCCAATCCATCCATAAACACTGGCTGACTTATGCCTGGCCAATCCGAAGCCTCTTCTGCTATAGTTTGTATTGCTGGGAAATCTCGGTATAAAGTAATATTTAAGTCTTTGATAAATTCAATCGCTTCTATATTGCCATTCCCACCAAATTCATTCGGTTCCCATTGTCCTTCTTCCCTACTATAATCTAATCTTAACATTGAACTTACAGCATCCACTCTTAGCGCGTCAATGTGAAATTGGTCACACCAAAACTTTGCACTACTAATTAAGAAGGATTTTACTTCACCTCTTTTATAATTAAAAATATAAGAATTCCAGTCGGGATGATACCCCTTACGCATGTCTGCATACTCATAGGTATTGGCCCCATCAAACATGAATAAACCATGACTGTCATAAGGAAAATGGGATGGCACCCAATCCAAAATCACCCCAATACTTGCTTGATGAAAAGCATCTACTAATGCGGCAAATTCTTGTGGATTACCAAACCTAGCAGTGGGCGCAAAAAATCCAGCACCCTGATAGCCCCAACTTCCATCAAATGGATATTCCATCACAGGCATGAATTCGACATGTGTGAAACCCATTTCTTTCACATAGGGCACCAGTAAATTGATTAATTGCGTATAACTATTATACTTATCAGGATTGTTTTTATCTGGTCGCATCCAACTAGCTAAATGCACTTCATAAACAGAATAAGGTTGGTCTGTTCTATTCTTGATCTTTCTATCTTCTAACCATTGTTGATCCTGCCATTGGTATTTGGTCTGCCAAGTAATAGATGCAGTCTCTGGCCTTAATTCCCAATAATGCGCATAAGGATCTCCCTTATCTAATTGAACACCCTTATAACCATGGATATGGTATTTATAGACTTCGCCTTGTCCTACATGTGGAATAAAACCTTCCCAGATGCCCGAAGATTCTAATCTTACTTTTAAAGGATGCGCCTCATTGTTCCAATGATTAAAATTTCCGGTAACAAAAACTGCAGTTGCATTAGGTGCCCATACACTAAAATAAGTGCCATGCACACCCAATACTTCAATCTGTTTGTTGCCAAATAATTGATATAAAGTAGAATGTGTCCCATGTTGAAAAGCATGCACATCTTCGTCTGTAAAGAGCGAATAGTTCCATACTGCTTGTGCAGTATCTACAAAATGGATTGCTTCGTATTTAGACATGGTTATTTGGTTAATTCGATCACTTGCATACTCATTGCAGGCATCGAAAATGCAAAGCCAATTTGATTGCCAGAAATGATGTCTTTTCCACCTTTAAAGCTATTTGTTCTTTCTTCATATTTAGACATATTAACATCCCTAGCCTTATTATCTGTATTCATGATACACATGATGGTTTGATTATTGTCATATCTAAAATAGACATATAATCCATCTTCTGGAATATATTGCATCATCTTACCGGTTTTAAGTGCAGATGAACCTGAACGATAAGCCCCAAGTGTTTGAATATAATGTAAAAAATCTGCTTCGTCACTAGATAAACCAGTTTCTGTAAATGCATTCTTTTTATCTCCATCCCATCCTCCCGGAAAATCAAGTCGAACCCAACCATCAGGATTAGAAATACCTTTCATTAAGATCTCAGACCCATAATATAATTGTGGAATACCTCTACAAGTATACAACCAAGCATAGGCCATTTTAGTTTTAGGAATACTTTCCCCCAAAGAAGAATGGATTCTTGTCATGTCATGATTATCTAAAAATAAAACATTGTTATTGGCATTTTTATATAGATAATCAGCAGCCAAAGTATTGTATAATTTGATCACCCCATTTGACCAATTATTGGCTTCATTTAAAGCTGGCAGGATACCGCCAAATAATAAACTAAAATCTGAAGTTGCTTTTAAATTACTTTTAAAAGGGAGATTGTAATTATTCTCCACATAATAAGCTTGTGATGCTACCCCATCCACCCAACATTCTCCGAATGTAAAAATTTTAGGATACTCATCTAATAATGCTTTGTTCAAACGATTCATCACATACACATTGCAATATTTATAGGTGTCCACTCTAAAGGCGTCTACTCCAAAAGTTTCTACAGACCAAATAGCATTTTGTGTCAAGTATTTTTCGACCATTGGATGTTCATGATTGATATCTGGCATCTCCGTTGTAAACCATCCATCAATCATACGTTTAGCATCAGCAGCTGAATGGTATGGATCAAAAACAGCTTGTTCTCTATAGTGTGTTTGAGTATAAGTTGGCCATTGATGCAACCAGTTTTTATCGGGCGCATCCTGAACTAAAAAATGAAACCTACCAAAATGATTGTATACAATATCTTGTACTAATTTCATCCCTCTTTTATGCAAACTGTCGCTTAATGCCAGATAGGCCTTATCACCGCCAAATCTTGTTTCTATTTTATAGTTATTGGTTGCAGCATAACCATGTTCGGTTCTGTCAGGCATGTCATTTTCTACAACTGGTGTCATCCATAAAGAAGTTACACCTAGCTTTTGCATGTAATCCAAATGATTGGCCACGCCTTGCAAATCGCCCCCATGTCTTAAAAAGATTTCTGACCTGTTTAAAGATTGGTCTTTTAATCCAGGGATTTTATCATTGGTTGTATCACCATTACTAAAACGATCAGGCATTAAAAAATAAATCAAATCGGCAGCACTTAATCCTTGTGCGAAATCAATACCTCTATTTTTTCTTCTTGAAAGTAATGGCCAATTAAAATTTGATGTCTTCCCGTTAGATGTAATTTTGAACGGTACACTCCCTGGTTTTGCTGCAGCACCAATTTCTAGATCCACAGCGATATAATGTCCATTTTCAAAATGATGTATTTTTTGGACTTTCACTCCAGGATAATTGACTGCAATAGTTGCTTTACTAAAATCTGCATCTGCCGATCTTAATAAAACTTGTACTTGATTGTACTTCATATTGACAAACCAATTACTAGGATAGGCCTCGGTAGCATATGACTGAACCGTCAATAATAAAAATCCGATAATACTTAAAATAGGCACGTAAAATGCTCTTTTCATAATAAAAGATACTTGAAAAATGAAATTAAAAAATGTCTACCGAAATGGCTATGCTTCTAGCTTTTCTTCCTTAATAATAATAGCACAAACTAAGCCTGCTAAAATTAATAAGCATCCTCCTATCAACACCGCGATTAATCGGTCATTGTTTAAATAGGTGGACATGATTTTTCCAAAAAATAAGGACGCTATGATTTCTGGTAATACAATGAAGAAATTAAAGATGCCCATGTAGATCCCCATTTTATGTTCTGGAATGAACCCTGCTAACATAGAATAAGGCATGGATAAAATAGAAGCCCATGCAATGCCAACTAAGCCCATACTTACATATAAAAAATTAGGCTGTTCTACAAAATAGACTGACACCAATCCCAATCCTCCAATAAGTAAACAAAGTGTATGGGTATATTTTTTTCCAATTCGACTCACCCAAAAAGGTAGTGTAAATGAAAAACCAAAAGTCACTAAATTCAAAATTGCTGATGTTGTATTGGCATGTTCTAAGCCCAAGGTAAAGACTTCACTATTGGTTGCAGGATCACCATGAAATACCTGAGTTGCCACACCTGTACTATAATAAAACCACATTAAAAACAGACCTGGCCAAGTGATAAAATTAACCAAAGCCAACCGCTTCATCTGAATAGGCATATGCTTAATAGAGTCTACTATTTCTTGTACAATACCTAATTGAGGTGTCTCAGTATCCTCTTTTTTTGAAGGATTAGAAGGAGGATACTCTTTGCTAGTTATGATAGTGTATAAAACAGATACAAAGAAGACTGCCCCTCCAATATAAAATGACATTAAAATATTCTGAGGAATAGATCCATTGATTTTATCTCTAGACACATCAAACCAATTGGCTAATAATTGAGGTAAATAACCTGCAATGAAAGAAGCCAATCCAATGAACATACTCTGCATGGCAAAACCAAATGAACGTTGTTTTTCATTTAAATTATCTGCCACAAAAGCCCTGAATGGCTCCATGGTGATATTAATACTTGAATCTAAAATCCACAATACACCTGCTGCCATCCATACGGTTGGAGAATTGGGCATCACAAATAATAATGCGGAACTTAAAATAGCTCCAATTAAAAAGAAAGGACGACGTCTTCCAAGTTTTGGATGCCAGGTTCTATCACTCAAATAACCAACAATCGGCTGTACAATTAACCCAGTCATCGGAGCTGCCAACCACAAACCTGGAATTTCATCTGGTGCTGCACCTAAGAATTCATAAATCGCACTCATATTACCCATTTGCAAACTCCAGCCAAATTGGATACCAAAAAATCCAAAACACATGTTCCAGATTTGCCAAAAACTCATCTTTACTTTCTCACCTGTATAAGCTGTACTCATTGTTGGTATTTATATTTGTTTCAAATTACTAAAAACTAGCTATAATTATTCATTTTTTGTAGGGAAGGATTAAATAAAATTGAGTATTTTGGGGATTGATTAAACAAACGATTGCTATGAACCAAACAAAACAGCCTACTAATACCGGCGCATTAACCACCCTAATTGTGGTTTTCTTTTTCTGGGGATTTATTGCTGCTGGAAACAGTGTCTTTATTCCATTTTGTAAAAATTATTTTGCACTAGACCAATTTCAAAGTCAGTTGATTGATTTTGCATTTTATTTAGCCTATTACATAGGTGCCTTAGGGCTTTTTGCATATGGTGCTTTAGGCGGAAAAGACCTAGTAAGTAAATGGGGCTACAAAAAAAGTATTGTATACGGTTTACTATTTTCAGCCATTGGAGCTGCAGCAATGATCGTTGCAGTGAATGCCAATACCTTCACAGGTATGTTGGTTGGGTTATTTATAGTAGCCCTAGGATTCTCATTACAACAAACAGCTGCTCAACCTTTCGCCATTGCATTAGGTGATCCATCTACAGGAACAAGTCGTGTTAGTTTAGGTGGTGGTATTAACTCATTTGGAACATCCATAGGGCCAATTGTGGTTGCACTTGCTTTATTCGGTTCTGCTGCAGCTATTACAGATGAGCAGATCAAACAACTAAGTTTAGACAAAGTCATTATTTTATATACTGCAGTGGGTGGTTTATTTATTGCAGCTGCTGCACTATTTCATTTTTCTAAAAAAGTACCTTCTGGTATTTCAGATGAAACAATGGAGCCAGCTGGAAAAGCCTTGTCTTTATTGGTGATTATGACCGGTGTTTTAATTGCAATGTTTGTACCTATTTTTGATAGTTATAAAATAGACCCTACAAGTTTAACAGATATGGGTCGTCATGATTTAGAAACCTATAGATTAAAATGGCTTTTAGGCGCTTTAGCTGCAGTTGTAGTTGGTTTATTGGCCGCGAATTTTACTGCACAGAAAAATGAAAAAGGATGGGGCGCCATGAAATACCCTCAATTGGTTTTGGGTATGTTGGCCATCTTTGTGTATGTAGGCGTAGAAGTGGCTATTGGATCTAACTTAGGTGAATTATTAAGACAAGCTGATTTTGGAAGTGTCTCCTCTTCAGAAATTGCACCCTATGTTTCTATGTATTGGGGCAGTATGATGATTGGACGTTGGGCTGGTGCGATTAGTGCTTTTGATTTTAAAAAGAAAACACAACAATATTTAACTTTCATCGTGCCAATCATTGCATTTGGTATCGTGATTGCGTTGAATAGTATTGCGCAATATGATATGAGTCCATTGTATTGGTATATTATTTGTGTATTCATTCAAATCATTGCTTTTTACTTAAGTCAAAACAAACCTGCTAAAACATTATTGATTTTTAGTTTGGTGGGTGTGATAGCGATGGTGCTTGGTATTTTTACAAAAGGTACTGTTGCAACTTATGCCTTCTTAACAGGTGGATTGGCATGTTCAATTATGTGGCCTTCTATCTTCTCTTTATCTGTAGCAGGTTTAGGAAAGTACACACCGCAAGGATCTGCCTTTTTAATCATGATGATTTTAGGTGGCGGTATCATCCCACCTATTCAAGGTAAAATAGCAGACTACTTGCAATCTTCCCATTTAGATCAACCAGGTTATGGTATTCACAATTCATTCTGGGTACCTGCTTTATGTTTTGCTTATTTAGTCTTTTTTGCCATTGCAGTAAAAGGTATATTAAAAAAACAAGGCATCAATTACGAAGAAACTGAAACAAGTGGTGGACACTAAATTTTAAATAAAAGAAATTATGGAATCATATGTTGTAGGCGTCGATATCGGCGGAACAGGCACAAAATTTGGGATCGTAGATAAAGATGGCAATGTCTTATTCTCAAGTGAGATGTCTACTAAAAAGCATCTTCAAGTCAACACCTTCATTGATGAATTGCATGTACATTTATCAGAAATGATAGAGAAAGTGGGTGGATTTGGTCGTATCAAAGGCATTGGTATTGGCGCTCCAAATGGCAATATCTATTCTGGCACGATTGAGTACGCGCCTAACCTTCCTTGGAAAGGCATTATTCCATTTGCAAAAATGGTGCAGGATAAATTTAAAGTGCCCGTAAAATTAACCAACGATGCCAATGCTGCAGCAGTGGGTGAAATGATGTACGGTGCAGCAAAAGGCATGAAAGATTTTATTATGATCACTTTAGGAACAGGTGTTGGAAGTGGTATAGTTGCGAATGGTCAATTGATCTATGGTCATGATGGATTTGCAGGCGAATTAGGACATACTGTAATCATCCCTAATGGAAGAAAGCATTCAGGCACAGACCAACTTGGCTCTTTAGAAAGTTATACATCTGCAACTGGTGTTGCTGAATCTGCAAAAGAAATTTTAAGTCAATCAGACAGACCTAGTTTGTTAAGGTCAACTAATATAGACGAGATTACTTCTAAAGATGTATATGAAGCAGCCATTAAAGGCGATGAAGTGGCAATAGAAGTATTTGAATTTACAGGGAAAATATTAGGTATTGCTTTGGCAAATTTTGTCATGTTCTCAAATCCCGAAACAATCATTTTATTTGGTGGATTGACAAGAGCAGGAGACCTCATTTTAAAACCAACCAGGGAAAATATGGAAGCGAACTTAATTGAGATCTTCCAGAATAAAGTAAAAATATTAATCAGTCATTTAAAAGAATCTGACGCCGCAATTCTTGGCGCTTCCGCACTTATGTGGGAGTAAAATACAAATACATATAAATTTTTTAAAGATTTAGTAAATGATGTATTTGTATTTTACTCCCACAGCTTCAATTTATTGAAGCATGTGTTAGCTCCAAAGAATCAAGTACCTGATTCCAAAATATATAATTATAATAAAAAAGGCCACAACATTTGTGGCCTTTTTTATTATGATGTAGCTAAACTATTTCATTAATGCTAATTCTTCCAAATACTTATTTCTCCCCCAGCCTTTGATTACGTGCTTTTCTGAATGATAAGACGACCTTACCAATGGCCCACTCTCTACATAGTCAAAGCCTAATTCATAACCGATGGTTCTGAGTTCAGCGAATTCAGAGGGGTGAACAAATCTTTGAACAGGTAAATGCTTTTTAGTTGGTTGTAAATATTGACCAATAGTCAATACATCACATCCGACACCCACTAAGTCCTTCATGGTTTGTATCACTTCGTCTTTTTCTTCGCCAATGCCCAACATAATACCAGTTTTAGTGCGCATGCCGCCTTTCTTTAATGTTTCAAGGACTTCTAAACTTCTTCTATACTTTGCTTGCACACGCACACGTTTTGTATTGCGCTCCACTGTTTCCATATTATGACTCACCACTTCAGGAGCCGCTTCAATGATTCTTTCTATTTGTTCCTTGATCCCTCTAAAATCTGGAATCAATGTTTCCAATGTGGTATCTGGTGTAAGCGCTTTAATGGCTTTAATCGTATTCGACCAAATAATAGATCCACCATCTGGAAGTTCATCTCTGTCTACACTTGTTAAAACTGCATGCTTCACTTTCATTAAAAAAATGGCTTCGGCAACTCTTTGAGGCTCGTCCCATTCCACAGGTTTTGGTCTACCTGTTGCTACAGCACAGAATTGACAACTCCTTGTACAAATATTACCTAAGATCATAAAAGTGGCTGTCCCTTCTCCCCAACACTCACCCATATTTGGACAATTACCACTTTCACAGATGGTGTGTAATTTATGCTTATCTACTAAGCCTCTCACATGTTTATAGCTTTCCCCAATAGGTAGTTTAACCCTTAACCAATCGGGCTTTTTAATATGTTGTTCTGCTGGGACAATTGGTAGTTCTTGCATGCTTTTCAGTTATCGGATGCAAAAATACAAGACTTGCGCTTAAATTAAGCCTTTCGTAGTAAATTTACCAAAATCACAAACTATCAATTCAACAGATATGACAGCAACCGTAACCTATGACGCAAATTTAAGAACCACCTGCCTCCATTTACAAAGCGGTTCAAATTTTGAAACAGATGCCCCTTCTGACAATAAAGGTCAAGGTGCGCGTTTTTCTCCTACCGATTTAATTGCGACTGGCTTAGGGGCTTGTTTAATTACCACTATGGGCATTAAGGCAGAAAGCATGGATCTGAAATTAGATGGCGCTAAAGTGGATGTGACTAAAGTGATGATGAGTGAACCAAGAAGAATTGGCAAAATCATTATTGCAGTTACAATGCCTGCTTTGAATTTGGATGATCATACAAAGGAAATATTGGAAAGAGTTGGAAGAACCTGCCCAGTAGAAAGAAGCCTTCATCCAGATATGGAATTGGATATCAGCTTTACTTGGTTGTAGTCCTAGCATTCGTTGTAGGAAGATAACCCAACAACTTACTCACTGGCAAGCCCATTACATTGTAAAAATCGCCTTCGATGCCTCGGATACCTACCACACCAATCCAGTCTTGTATGCCATAAGCACCTGCTTTGTCATAAGGCTGATATTGATCTACATAATATTCAATTTGTGACAATGTCAATGGATGAAAATGGACTAAAGTTGTTTCACTAAAATTGCGCGATTCAATATCATTGATTAAGAATACACCAGTAATAACGCGATGTGTTTTACCAGAAAGTTTTTGCAATATGTTAATCGCATCTGCTCTATCGTTTGGCTTGCCAATGATTTCATTTTCTAATACTACAATGGTATCTGCAGCAATGATCCACTTACCTTGATGTATTGGGAATTCAAGCTTTATTTTTTCCTGAACAGCAATGGCTTTTTTTTGTGCAATATGGACTGGCACTTCTTGGACATCCATACCTGCCGGAAAATCTTCTGCTGCCTCTGACACAATCACATCAAACTCAATATCTGCCCATGCTAGTAATTGTTTTCTCCTTGGAGACTGTGATGCTAAAATATATCCACTCATTTTTTCAGATTAAAGGAGGAAATAAAAAAAGCCCATGGATAAAATACCCATCAACATGGCGAATTTGATCCACTTACTCAATCGATTAAAATCTGCTCTAGAAAATGCATTCTTTAAATTAAATAAAACATTTACTAGTGGGGCAATAATAGTAACAATGCAGTACATGATTGGAATCCACCATCCAAATGGAATGGCGTACAGTTGAATAATGAATAAGACTAAAATTAGGACCATGAGCCAGACCGCCACATAGACTTTTGTGGTTTGTAATCCCCATGCAATTGGCATGGTTTTACAACCAAATTTTTCATCCCCGTCCATGTCTTCCATATCCTTCAATGCCTCTCTAATTAAGGTTAAAATAAAGGCAAAACTACTATACAATAACATGAGTTTAAACAATTTCAAATCTGCTGGTAGCATACTCGTTGGATGCGCCAATTGCATGAAAGTAAATTTAGAGAAATAAACCACTCCAATTGTCCATGCAGTCAATACAGCAATCACCACATTCCCTATTAAAAAATCTCTTTTAAAATTGGTTGAATAGAACCACAAAATCAAGATGGTCGCTAAATTAGAAAAATGAACATGAATATATTGTTGAAATGGAAATGCAATCAATGAGATATAGACGCCGCCCATACTCAAAATTAAATGCCAAAATATCACCCAACGTCTACTGATATGTGCGCCCACAACAACCATTTTAGGTTTATTGACTTGGTCAATATTCACATCAAAATAATCATTGATAATATACCCAGCCGCAGCAATACAAATACTGGTTGCTACAATAAAATAAAAAGAATAATCAGCAGTCAAAGCCAAATTTGGATAAAGTGGCTTATAAATAAAAAAATGAAACAATGATTCAGCTAGTAAGATAAAAAGCAAATTCGGCCATCTTACTAATCTTAAAAAATGGATTAAGTTTTTCACTGGTGGATTATTTAGCTTGAACATGGTCCACTAGATCCCAATGGCCATTTAATTTA
>JBILIU010000069.1:0-6922 GCA_044368905.1 Sediminibacterium sp.
TCCGGTTGAGCGCAACTAGCTAAAATAGCAGCCATTGCAAATCCTACAATCGTTGTTTTTTTCATTGTTAATGTTTTGTGTTTTTAAACTTAAGGAGTCCAATTTACCTACTTAAATAAATAATGGGGGGAAAGAAATTGTTAAAAATGTTCCAATTCGGCTTTTAAGGAACAAATTGAATCCAGACTAAGGGGCATCTTCCTATTTAGATGACTACATTGACCATTCAATTTAAAAATTAAATTCATATGAAAAAGTTCATTTTAGCATGTCTTGTGGTAAGTACCATCATTGCATGTTCTCCAAAAACAGAAACAGCAAGCACATTTGCGGCTCCTGCAGATTTAAATAGTTACAATCTTGACAGTTCTGCCAATATTGACATAGTAAAAAAGATGGTAGACGCTTTTGAAGCGATGGATTCTGCCACTTATAGATCATTGTATGCAGATTCAGCTATATTCCATGACAATGGAAAAGACATGAATTTAGATCAAAATGTAACTTTATTTAATTACTTCAAATCAAACGGAATCACTGTTAAAGTGGTGAGCGTAGACCCAATTTGGGAAATAGTGAACAAAGAAGCTTCACCAAATGGTGTTACCAATTATGTTATGTCATTTCAGAGTACAATTTATAAGAAAGGCGACAAGGAAGTAAAAGTCATTGTGAGTGTAGTGAATGGAATGAAGGATGGTAAAATTGTGGAAGAGTGGGACATATACGATACAAAACCATTGATGGATTTAGTGGCACAAAAATAGTGCATCATTTTTAGCATCCTTATTGATACTAAACAAAAGAGCCCGTCATTGACGGGCTCTTTTGTTTTGAGGTTTTAAGGGAATCAACTAATTTTACCCATACAAACAAACATTAGCCTAATGGGTAAGATTTTAGTGATAGGTGCAGGTGGACAATTGGGGACAGAACTCACAAAAGCTTTGACAGACAAGTACGGAAAGGATGGCGTTTTGGCAACCGATTTTCAGGAGGCCGCAAAAGACAAATTTGACTATTGCACTTTTCAAACTTTGAATGTCATGGATAAAGCCAGCTTGGCTTCAGTGGTGGAAAAGGAAGCTGTGACGCAGATTTATCACTTGGCTGCTATCCTTTCTGCTTTAGGTGAAAAAAATCCTGTGCAAGCATGGGACTTGAATATGGGTGGCTTATTAAATGTATTAGAAGTGGCAAGGGAGCACAAGATTGAAAAAGTTTTTTGGCCAAGTTCCATTGCTGTTTTTGGTCCAAATTCAGATAAAGATCAAACACCTCAAAATGCATTCAAGGATCCTAATACCGTTTATGGTATTTCAAAATTAGCAGGCGAACATTGGTGCGAATATTATTTCAATAAATATGGTGTAGACGTTAGGAGTTTAAGGTATCCTGGTTTAATTGGCTATAAGTCTTTACCAGGTGGAGGTACAACCGACTATGCAGTAGACATTTATCATAAAGCAGTGCAAGGAGAAAACTTTACTTGTTTCTTGAGCGAGCATACTTATTTACCAATGATGTATATGGACGATGCCATTCATGCAACACTTCAGTTAATGGATGCGCCAAAAGAAAATATAAAAACTCGTACAAGTTATAATCTTTCTGGCATGAGCTTTTCTCCTAAAGAAATACATCAAAGTTTATTAGCGCATTATCCAAATTTTGAAATCACCTATCAGCCAGATTTTAGGCAGCAAATTGCAGACAGTTGGCCAAATAGCATAGATGATAGTGTTGCAAAAAAAGATTGGCATTGGCAACCACAGTTTGATTTAAAAGCAATGACAGCAACTATTGTGAAGCACTTACCAGCATTTTTTAATTATAACGAGTCTAAATAAAAAATATGTACAATCAATTTCAACCAGTTTTAGCAAAGGAAATAGAAGCGATTAAAGAAGCAGGCTTATTTAAAAAAGAAAGAATTATCACATCTGCTCAAGCAGCAGAAATTACGATACAAGGTGGTCAACAAGTGTTGAATTTTTGTGCCAATAATTATTTAGGCTTATCCTCGCATCCAAAAGTGATTGAAGCAGCAAAAGCAGCGATTGATACACATGGATTTGGATTATCCTCTGTACGTTTTATTTGTGGCACACAGGATATTCATAAAACTTTAGAAGAAAAAATTTCTACTTTTTTAGGCACAGAAGATACTATTTTATATGCCGCAGCATTTGATGCAAATGGTGGTGTATTTGAACCCTTGTTTGGAGAGCAGGATGCAATTATTTCTGATTCCTTAAACCATGCATCTATCATTGATGGCGTAAGACTTACAAAGTCCATGAGGTATCGATACGAGCACAATTCCATGGAGGATTTGGAAGCAAAATTAAAAGATGCCATTGCTGCAGGTGCAGTTCAAAAAATTATTGTAACAGATGGTGCATTCTCTATGGACGGCACCATTGCACAATTAGATAAGATTGTGGAATTAGCGGAAAAATACGAAGCCCTTGTGATGACGGACGAATGTCATTCAACTGGCTTTTTAGGTAAAACAGGAAGAGGGGTGCATGAATTAAAAGGAGTGATGGGAAGAATCGATATTATTACTGGCACATTAGGAAAAGCATTGGGCGGCGCATCTGGTGGATTCACATCTGGTAAAAAAGAGATCATTGATTTATTAAGACAACGTTCAAGACCATATTTATTTTCAAATACACTAGCACCTTCTATCACTGGTGCATCTATTGCAGTCTTTGATTTGTTATCACAAACCACTGAACTCAGAGATACGCTAGAAGCAAACACGACATATTTTAGAGAAAAAATTACTGCTGCTGGTTTTGATATCAAGCCAGGAACGCATCCGATTGTACCAATCATGTTGTATGATGCAGTGGTGTCTCAAAAAATGGCAGAAAAATTATTAGAAAAAGGTATTTACGTAATTGGATTTTATTATCCAGTTGTTGCGAAGGGTCAAGCAAGAATTCGTGTACAAATTTCTGCTGCACATACCAAAGCACATTTAGATCAAGCCATTCAAGCATTTATAGAAGTGGGAAAGGAATTGGGTGTGATTAAATAGAAATCGAATTAATATATTTAAGAGCTGCATAAAACAAAAAGGGTTTACGACATTAGATCGTAAACCCTTTTTTAATTCATCTATAAATTCTTAGCATCAATAAATCTTAATGCTAGATATTACTTGTTGAAATTATTTAGGTAAAACAACAGCATCCAAAACGTGGATTAAGCCATTGCTTGCAGCTAAATCAGTAGCAACTACTGTTGCAACGCCACCTCTTTCGTCTGTTAAGATTACTTTACCTTCTTTAATAGAAGCAACTAAGTTACCACCACTAACTGTTTTTAAAGTTACTGAACCACCACCATCTGTGATAGCTTTCACAACAGCAGCAGCATTGAAACTACCAGCTACAACGTGGTAAGTTAAAACTTTAGCTAAAGTTGCTTTGTTTTCTGGCTTAAGTAAGTAATCTACTGTTCCAGCTGGAAGTTTACCAAATGCAGCATTCACTGGTGCGAAAACTGTAAAAGGTCCTGCGCTTTGTAAAGTAGCAACTAAGTCTGCAGCTTTAACAGCAGCTACTAAAGTTGTGTGGTCTTTTGATCCTACAGCAACGTCTACTAATGTTTTTTGAGCGTTTACTGTGATTGTGCTAGCAACAGTTACAAAAGCTGCTAGTAATAAGTTTTTGATTTTCATGTTATTGATTTTAAACTATAACATGCAATTATCTTAATTGTTTAGCCTATGCTGTTATTTAATGATGATATTTAGTTAGTGCCTTGAAAATCAATAAGCTAACACCTAAATTATTTATAGTGCATTATTCAAATATTTTTTAAACATATCCATCAATTAAATGTTTGTATATTTAGTTAGGCAAGCAATTCAGTATAAGTGGATCTGGTAGCGGACTGATAACCTTGTTTAATCATTCTGTACTATTAACAAGTATCTATGAACAAGTTTTTACAAATAGCGAGCAACAGCTTTGACTCCTACTTTAATCCTAAAGTTGTCAGAAAAATTGAATTGCTACTTTTGAGAGCAGCAGTTTTTTCATTTATACTCCATCTAGCGATCATTTATTTAGGTAATAATTTTAGCTACTTTCAAAATTTTCAGCATAGTTATTTAAAAGCCATCTATACGCCATTTAGTTTTATACTTTTTTATGAAGTTTTTCTGCTCATCATTATCATACCCAATTCTATCTCAGAGTTTATAGGCAAGCAGTTCGAGGTTATTACATTAATTACATTGAGAAGTTTTTTTCATGATATAGCCGACTTTAACACCAATGAAGCCATTCATTTTCAAAATCCTGCTTTTTTAAGTTTAATCTACGATTTAGTGGCTTCTATTTTCATGTTAGGTCTGACGATAGTGTATTATAAAATTTATAATAATAGTAATAACAAGGAGGTCATTAGAGAGTTAAATCAATTCATCAATATTAAGAAAGTGGTTTCTTTGTGTATGATTGTAGTGCTTTTAATTTTAAGTATTACTAGTTTATTGAATTGGTCAATGGATATGGTTGAAGCATTAAGAATAAATGACCGTTATCCAAATCCAAATACAGTTTTTTATGAGGACTTTTTTTCTATCATGATATTTGTGGATGTTTTATTACTGATCATTTCATTTACTTTTCACTCCTCTTTTTTCATCATTTTTAGAAACGCAAGTTTTATCATCACCACTATCTTACTAAGAATGTCTTTAACGATTGAAAAGCCTATGAACTATATCATTATTTTAATTGGCTTTTTATTTGCAATTGCCTCCTTCTTCTTATACCGTTTTAGGTATATCCACCATAAAAGAGAGCTATAAAGAAGCCTTTTGATGCTTTTTCATGCATTCAACAATCAGCTTGAATTTTTGTTATATTTATTATAAAACGCAACCACATGACATTTCAAGAACAGTTAGATCACTTAATCATTGAAAAGCAGGCTATTCCTGAGGCTTTTGCATTACCAGAATTGATCGATCAAAGGACCTATCTATCTGACGGTGAGTTAGTTACTTGGGATGGCCCAACGCATGAGGTCTTCTCACCCATTTGTATGCACACCCCAGATGGTGTACAGCGTATTAAGATAGGATCCTATCCTGTATGTACCGAGAAAGAGGCTAAGATTGCATTGGACGCAGCATGCAAAGCTTATAATGATGGTAGAGGCGAGTGGCCAACCATGTCAGTTGCACAAAGAATCAATTGTGTTGAACAGTTTGTCGTAAAGATGTTAGCGCAAAAAGAGATTGTAGTGAAATTAATTATGTGGGAGATCGGAAAAACCTATGCAGACTCTGAAAAAGAGTTTGACAGAACTGTTGAATACATATATGCTACCATTGAAGCTTTAAAGGATATAGACAGAGACTCATCAAGATTCACGATTGAACAAGGTATTGTTGCGCAAATAAGAAGATCACCATTAGGGGTTGTATTGTGTATGGGCCCATTCAATTATCCTTTAAATGAAACCTTCACTACATTGATTCCTGCAATCATTATGGGGAATACATTATTGTTTAAGGCGCCAAAGCACGGCACCTTATTACATTACCCAATGTTAGAAGCATTTAAATCTTGCTTCCCTAAAGGTGTGGTGAATACAATTTACGGAAGAGGCAATGTGATCATCCCTGCATTGATGGAGTCTGGCAAGATCAATGTATTAACACTCATTGGTTCTAGTAAAGTAGCTAATCAATTAAAAAAATTACATCCAAAAGTAAATAGACTTAGAGCCATTTTAGGTTTAGATGCTAAGAACGCAGCCATTATCACAAAGGATGCAGATATTAAATTGGCTGTTCAAGAAACAGTATTAGGATCACTTTCATTTAATGGACAAAGATGTACTGCACTTAAAACCATTTTTGTACATCAATCCATCGCTAAAGAATTCATTGAATTATTAAAAGAGCAGGTTGCGAAATTACAATTTGGATTGCCATGGGAAAAAGGAGTGACTTTAACACCACTACCAGAGCCAGGCAAGCCAGCCTATTTAAATGATTTAATTGAGGATGCGAAATTACATGGAGCAGCTGTGATGAATGAAAATGGTGGAACAATTAAAGAAACATTTTTCTATCCAGCCATCTTGTTTCCAGTGAATCACAAAATGAAGATCTATACCGAAGAACAATTTGGTCCAATTATTCCAGTAATTCCTTTTGAAGACATTGAAGAGCCTATCCAATATATCATTGAGTCAACACATGGTCAACAGGTTAGTTTGTTCTCAAAAAATCAATCTGAATTAGCAAGTTTGATCGACCCATTGGTAAATCAAGTAAGTAGGGTGAATATCAATTGTCAGTGTCAAAGAGGCCCAGATAGTTTTCCGTTTACAGGGCGTAAGGATAGTGCAGAAGGCACTTTGTCTGTAGTGGATGCATTGAGGTCTTTCTCTATCAGGTCTTTAGTAGCAGCAAAATTAACCGAGGAGAACAAGCATATCATCAACGATATTGTATCTTCTCATCATTCTAATTTCTTAAGTACTAAGTTTATATTTTAATAAAGAAGCGTAAATAAAAAAAGCCTGCTATGTTAATTTATAGCAGGCTTTTTTATGTAGTGTTTTTTAGGAAACAGGAAGGATGAATAAAGAATTAGGTTTAATTGAGTCATTATTCAAAAATCCTAAGGCTGTTTCCCGTACGCGTAATTTTATATTGTTTCAATGGGGCAGCTGCTGGGCCGTTGAGCACTGCACCAGTTGTACTGAAAACAGATCCATGACCAGAACAGTAAAAACGATTATTGCTTGCTTGGAAATCTATTAAAACTTGTTGATGAGTACAAAGAGAACTCACCGCTAAAAACTCATCGGTAAGCGTTCTAGCAATGAGGATATTATTTGTTTTATCTAAATAGAAACCACCAGCAGTATTCAAGCT
>JBILIU010000070.1:0-6852 GCA_044368905.1 Sediminibacterium sp.
TTTCAAGTAGATCGTTATAAGATTCATGATATTGAAATTGTGGTGGATCGAATTCCAGTGAACGAGGCCATGAAAACCAGGTTGGCGGATAGTGTGCAACAGAGTTTAAAAATGGGTAAGGATTTATTATTTGTTTTAGAAGAAGGAAAAGAAAAAATTGTACAGTATTCAAAGCAATTGATGTGTATTGAAACTGGTTTAAGTTACGAGACACCTTCTCCCAATAGTTTTTCTTTTAACTCACCTTATGGCGCTTGTCCTACCTGTAAAGGATTGGGTAATGTGTATGCAATCGATATGGATTTGCTCATTCCCGATACAAGCTTAAGCGTCAATGCTGGAGGAATTGCCCCATTAGGAGAAGCAAGAGAAGCGAGTGTGTTTACGCAAGCAAAACAATTTGCTAGAAAATACAAGATCAGTTTAGATAAGGCCATTAAAGATTTACCTAAAGAACAATTGAATTTACTTTTATTTGGTGATAAAAATATTACCAATACTTTAGGGCTAGACTTAAACGATGAAAATATACCTGACACCTATACAGGCAGTTATGAAGGGATTGTGCCGATGTTGAAAAGGTGGTTTACCTCATCCCAAAGTACCGATGTATTAAAAGGATGGGTGGAGCAGTACATGCAACTCAATACATGTGGAGATTGTAATGGTGCAAGGTTAAAAAAAGAGAGTCTTTGGTTTAAAGTGAACGAAATCAATATTGCGGTATTGAATGAAATGCATTTAAACGATTTGCAACAATGGTTTTTAGACTTACCTAAAAAATTAGATAAAAAGGATACCCTCATTGCGACCGGGATATTAAAAGAGATCAATGATCGAATTGAATTTTTGATGAATGTGGGATTGTCTTATTTGTCTTTAAGTAGACCTTCCAAATCATTGAGCGGTGGAGAATCACAACGTATCCGATTAGCGACTCAAATTGGCTCTCAATTGCAAGGCATCACGTATATTTTAGATGAACCTTCTATAGGTTTACATCAAAGGGATAATCAGCGTTTGATTGTGGCACTAAAACAATTAAGAGATATTGGTAATACGGTATTGGTGGTAGAGCATGATAAGGATATCATGATGGCTTCGGACTATTTAGTGGACATTGGTCCTAGAGCAGGTATTCACGGAGGACATGTGGTTGCAGCAGGCACACCGGCTTCTTTTTTGAAATTAAAATCGGACACTGCATTGTATTTAGCAGGAAAAAAATCAATCGCTGTTCCTACAGAACGCAGAAAAGGCAATGGTTTATCTATTGAAATTAAAGGAGCTACTGGAAACACTTTAAAGAAAGTAAATGCGAGTTTCCCATTAGGTACATTAACATTGGTGACTGGTGTGAGTGGATCTGGTAAGTCGACCTTGATCAATGAAACTTTATATCCGATTTTATCTCAATATTGTTATCATAGTAAAACCAAGCCAATGCCTTATGCATCGGTTACTGGGATAGAAAATATTGATAAAGTGATTGAGATTGACCAATCTCCAATTGGAAGAACACCAAGAAGCAATCCTGCTACTTATTGCGGATTCTTTACAGATATTAGAACCTTATTTGCGGCAGTGCCAGAAGCCAAGATCAGAGGCTATCAAGCAGGTCGTTTCTCTTTCAATGTAAAGGGTGGAAGATGTGAAGTGTGTGAAGGTGGAGGGATGCGTGTGATTGAAATGAATTTCTTACCCGATGTATATGTGCATTGTGAAAAATGTGCGGGCAAAAGATACAATAGAGAAACTTTAGAGATTAGATATAAAGGGAAATCCATTAGTGATGTGTTGAACATGACGGTCGAAGAAGCTTGTGAATTTTTCCAAGCAGTGCCATTTATTTATAGAAAGGTAAAAGTGTTACAAGAAGTAGGATTAGGCTATATCACCTTAGGGCAATCAGCGGTGACGTTGAGTGGAGGAGAAGCGCAAAGAATTAAATTAGCGACTGAGTTAGGCAAAAAAGATACGGGTAAGACTTTTTATATTTTAGATGAGCCAACCACTGGATTACATTTTCAAGACATTCAATTGTTAATTGGCGTATTAAATCGTTTGGTGGATAGAGGCAATACGGTACTCGTGATTGAGCACAATATGGATGTGATTAAAATGGCGGATCATATTATTGATATGGGGCCAGAAGGTGGATCTGCTGGTGGCCTGGTACAATTTGTGGGTACGCCAGAACAAATGATCAAAAAATCAAAAACGCATACGGCTAAATTTTTAGCCATCGAAATGCAATAGCCTCAATAAAAGCTTTCTTGAAAAAATAAATCTAGTGATGGCTTAGGTGAGATTAATCTTATTTTCTGATCATTGGAATATGCTCAATCGCATCTTCATAATACATCTCACCGGCTTGTTCCCAACCCAGTTCTCCGTAGAATTTTTTAAGGTACAATTGCGCGCCAATTTTAATTGGGTGTTTGCCAAATAATCTTTCACATTCCGCAATCGAATATTGCATGAGTGCTTTACCAGCACCAATCCCTCTATGTCTTGGTGATCCTACCACGCGACCAATGCTTTGGTACCCTGGGTAGCTTTGGTCTATATTAAATAATCGAGTCGTGGCAATGAGTTCGCCATTCAGCCATCCCATGGTATGGTAGGCTATTTGGTCGTTGTTATCCATATCTAAAAACACACAGTTTTGTTCTACTACAAAGACCTCGCTTCTTAATCTTAAGATGGCATAAAGTTCATCCACATTGAGTTCTGAGAAATGCTTTGTGCTCCAATCTATGGTTGTATTCATTGACATAGGAACAAATTTAAGGTTTTGATCAAACTCTTTGTGCATATTCGCCACAATCCCAATATATTTTTGCAATTTTGCTCAAATTAGAACCCTCCATGAGCAAAAAAGTAGCCATTATAGGTGCCGGTCCCGCAGGTTTAACTGCTGCCTATTTATTAGGTAAAGCGGCGCAAGATGTGACTGTATTTGAGAAAGATCCAACTTATGTAGGAGGTATTTCAAGAACTGAATCTTATAAGGGGTATCATTTTGATATTGGGGGTCACCGATTTTTTTCAAAATCAAAAGAAGTAGAAGACTTTTGGACAGAAATTTTATCCGATGAATTATTAGAGCGTCCAAGAAGTTCAAGAATATTTTACAATAAAAAGTTTTTCTCTTATCCATTGGCTGCATTTGAAGCCTTATTAAAATTAGGCATCTTTGAAAGCTTTTTATGTGTGATGAGTTATTTGAAAGCAAAATTATTTCCAATTAAAGATCCTCAAAACTTTGAAGATTGGGTGACCAATCAATTTGGAAAACGTTTATTTAATATCTTCTTTAAAACCTATACCGAAAAAGTCTGGGGGATTCCATGTAAAGAGATTTCTGCAGACTGGGCAGCACAACGTATCAAAGGATTGTCTTTGAGTAGTGCAGTTTGGAATGCTTTATTTAAACCATCTGGCAAAAAGAGTAAGGGAGATGTGATTAAAACTTTGATCGATTCATTCCGTTATCCAAAACGCGGTCCAGGTATGATGTGGGAGGAATGTGTAGTAAAGAGCAAGGCATTGGGTGTAAAAATTGAAATGAATACAGGGGTAAAGAAGATCGAAAAAATCGGCGACACTTGGAATGTGCATACAAGCAATGGTGCTGTATTAGAAGGCTATGATTATGTTTTATCTTCTGCACCCATGCGTGAATTGATTCCTGCGGTAGCGCCTGCATTTAGTGCACCAGTATTGCATGCAGCTAGTCAATTAAAATATAGAGACTTCTTAACCGTGGTATTGATATGTAAAGACCAAGACGCATTTAGCGATAACTGGATTTATATTCATGAGCCAAACGTCAAAGTGGGTCGTATTCAAAACTTTAAATCTTGGAGTCCTTATATGGTGCCTGATCCAGAAATGGCTTGCTATGGATTAGAGTATTTCTGTTTTGAAGGCGATGGCTTATGGACAAGTAGCAATGAGGAATTAATTGCACTAGGTACAAAAGAGATTGATCAAATTGGTTTAACCAAACCTTCTGCAGTGGTAGATGGTTATGTTGTAAGACAACCAAAAGCGTATCCTGTATATGATCACGAATACAAGGATCATTTAAATTTAATTCGCGAAGCATTAAAGGCATACAAAGGCTTGTATTTAGTAGGCCGTAATGGAATGCATAAATATAATAACCAAGACCATAGCATGATGACAGCGATGTTAGCGGCTAAAAATATTATTGCTGGTAAAGAACTATTTGACCTTTGGGATGTGAATGAAGACGCAGAATACCACGAAGGGGGAGATAGAGGTGCAGCTTCTGGTATTATTGGACGTGCGGTTCCAGAGAAGATTACAAATTAAATAGACGACAGTTCGACGACCCATCTAAAAATAAAAAGTAAAGGCTCCTAATTGGAGCCTTTACTTTTAGGAAGTCGTTTCATTGATTATTCAAAAAGGTGATCATTGTCTCTGACCAATTTCAAAGTCATACGAATATGTAAGATACCTACTGCGCCAATCACAAAAAGGAAATAAGATGCAACGCGCAAGGACTTTAGTACAAATTGGTTATTCATTTCAGGCGGTAGGCCAGATTGTTGTGCCAAAAATTCATCAATAAATTTGATCAAAATAACATCGTTCGAAAGCAAGATGCTCACTGCATTTAAAAAGATCAAACAAAACATCAATAAGCTCACATAAGCATTGACTTTGATCCAGTCTTTTAATTTAGTGGTTAAAGTTTGTTCTCTTTCGATTCCTAATTTTAAAAACTTAAAACTAGTGAAACTATAAATCACAATACAAGCCATTGCAAACACAAGGATCATGGCACTTGGATTGGCTAATGCAGAAATCAATAAAATGCTATCCATGAAACCAAAAAACAATGCAATAGGAATAAGGATATAAGACAATACTAGGTATAATTTCGAAGGTTGTTGCATGGGTCTACTTTAAATTAAGTTTGATATGCAATTCTTCAAATTGTTTGTCATCAATACTGCTTGGTGCATCTAGCATCACATCACGTCCACTATTGTTTTTAGGGAAAGCAATAAAATCTCTAATACTTTCACTGCCACCTAGTAAAGCACAAAGACGATCAAATCCAAATGCGATACCACCATGTGGCGGTGCACCATACTCAAAGGCGCCTAATAAGAAACCAAACTTATGTTGTGCTTCTTCTGGCGACATACCTAAAGCAGCAAACATTTTTTCTTGTAAGGCTCTTTGGAATATACGAATAGATCCTCCACCAATTTCATTGCCATTTAAAACCATATCATATGCGTTGGCTTTAATACCTGCATATGGATGTTCTAAATATTTAGCAGCGTCTTTAATTTCTGGCGCATTGTTGATCATGACATCAATATGATCTGGCTTTGGAGAAGTGAATGGATGGTGTCTAGCGACCCAGCGGTTGCCTTCTTCGTCGTATTCAAACAATGGGAAATCCATGACCCATAATAATTTAAATTCATCTTCTTTTCTAAAGCCTAATTGTTTTCCTAATGCAAGTCTTAATTCACTAATGGCTTTACGTGTTCTTTCTTCAGCGCCTGCAAGGATCAAGATTAAATCACCTGCTTTTGCATTCGCTGCAGCAGCGATGGTTTTTAATTTTTCTTCTGAATAAAATTTATCTACACTACTCTTGAAACTTCCATCTGCATTGCATTTAATGAATACCATGCCTTTCATGCCTATCTGAGGACGTTTCACCCACTCCGTTAAATCATCTGTTTGCTTACGGGTGAACTCGCTACAGCCTGGTGCAGCAATGGCCACCACTGTTTCTGCTTCATCAAATACTTTAAAATCAACGCCATTGATCAATGCTGCTTGATCTGCTTTATCAGAAAATACATGCGCTGGCTTTTTTAAATTACAAACTTCCATGCCAAAACGAATATCCGGTTTGTCATTTCCATAACGCCACATCGCATCCTCCCAAGTCATTCTTTGAACGGTCTCGGTGTAATCAATATTTTTAACGTCTTTAAAAATGCTTTTAATTAAACCTTCGAACATATTTAAAATATCTTCTTGTTCTACAAAACTCATCTCACAGTCAATCTGTGTAAATTCTGGTTGACGATCGGCTCTTAAATCTTCATCTCTAAAACACTTTACAATTTGGTAGTAACGATCATAGCCACTTACCATCAACAATTGCTTAAAGGTTTGAGGAGACTGAGGTAGCGCATAAAATTCTCCTGGGTTCATTCTGCTGGGCACCACAAAATCACGCGCACCTTCTGGTGTGGACTTGATTAAAAAGGGTGTTTCAATATCCATGAACCCTTTTTCATGCAAATAGTTTCTTGTAGCACGGTTGACACTATACCTTAATTCAATATTCTTTTTTACAGCGTTTCTTCTTAAATCCAAGAAACGGTATTTCATTCTAATATCATCTCCACCATCTGTATCATCTTGGATAGTGAATGGAGGAACGATAGATGCATTCAAGATTGTAAATTCAGTGACTTCGATTTCTATTTCACCAGTTGGGATATTCACATTCTTACTTGACCGCTCAATCACTTTTCCTTTTGCTTGAATGACAAACTCACGACCAAGTGGAGCCGCATCCAATTGAGCCTGCAATGCTTCCCCTAATAAAAGCTGTGTAATCCCATAACGGTCTCTAAGGTCCACAAAATTGATGGCGCCGAATTTACGAATGGTTTGAACCCAGCCTGCAAGGGTGACTTCCTGACCTACAAATTGAATATTTAACTGACCACAATGGTGCGTACGATACATAGATTGCTATTATAATGAATGGTCTGCAAATATAGCCCAAATCCTATAAATTACCGATCTTTGGCCCATGAGCGAAACAAGTATATC
>JBILIU010000158.1:0-6843 GCA_044368905.1 Sediminibacterium sp.
AACTATGTTTAAAATGAAATATGCGATGATGACTTTAATAGCATTCATTACAGCACAATCTGCTATAGCTCAAACTGCACAAAGCGGAATGCCAAGCAAAAGCAATAACTATATTGAATATTTAATCTTGGGGGTTGCAGTCTTATTGATTTTTGTTATTTGGCTTTTATCCTCCGTATTGATTTTGTTATCAAAAAAAGTGGTAGAACTGTCAAAACAAAACAAGGTAGTCACCATCCTTTTAACAATCATTGCAGCTGGATTTAGTCAACCTGCAATTGCACAGAGCAGTGCAACAATAGCAACCGATTCCACTAATCAGGCAATTGGTTCAACGGTGTATTATGGGGGCTTATCTTCTGTTTCATTCTGGACTTTATCAACTGTGATGGCACTAGAATTATTTGTCATTTTTATAATGCTCATTTTTATTCATAACATGTGGCGTATCATTTACCCTCGTCCTATTCAAGTCGTACAAAAAGCAGCGTTTAAAAATTCATGGGTTGCAAGTACATGGGCCAATCTTGATAAAAAGTTCTTTACCAAAGCTGCGCCAATTGAAAAAGAGGCAGATATCATGTTAGACCATGATTATGATGGCATTAAAGAATTAGACAATGCATTACCACCATGGTGGAAATATGGTTTTTATATCACCATTTTTGTAGCAATTTTTTATATCCTAAAATTTGAAGTTTGGCATACAGGTATGAATCCAACCGAGGAGTACAATACAGAAATGGCCGAAGCAAAGCTTGAAACAGATCAATACTTAGCTTCTATGAAAGAAAATGTAGACGAAAACTCAGTTGTGATGTTAGATGCTGCGGGTATTCAGACTGGCAAGACTTTGTTTACTAAAACTTGTGTGGCTTGTCATAGCCAAACTGGTGGTGGAGGCGTAGGTCCTAATTTGACAGATAATTATACGATACATGGCGCGAGAATTCAGGATATATTTAAAACCATTAAATATGGTTATCCAGACAAAGGCATGCAATCTTGGCAATCTAATTTCTCTCCTGTCGAAATGCAACAGTTATCTAGCTATATCAAATCCTTGTCAAATACAAATGTACCTAATGGCAAAGCCCCACAGGGTGATTTAATTATAGAGGAAGCTGCCATGTCTGATTCAACAAAGGGCGTAATTGCCCCCTCAAAATAATGGAAGACAATTCACAAAATAGTAAAGACAAATACAAAGACAAAGACAATGCTCGACTAAGTCAGGATTTTCGGGACGCTGTTGGCACCATTAGTAAGGAAGGGAAGCGAAATTATATCTTTCCTCAAAAACCAAACGGGAAACTCTATCATTTAAGATCTTACTTTAGTTATGTTTATTTGGTCTTATTTTTCTCACTTCCTTTTATCAAAATAGAAGGAGAGCCCATGTTCTTATTCAATGTACTTGAAAGGAAATTTATATTTTTTGGACAAGTATTTTGGCCTCAGGATTTTTTCATTTTTGCAATAGGGTTGTTGACATTCCTGGTTTTTGTGATTCTTTTTACTGTAGCTTTTGGTCGTTTATTTTGTGGATGGGCTTGTCCACAAACTATATTTATGGAAATGGTATTCAGAAAGATTGAATATTGGATTGAAGGAGATCACAATCAGCAAAGAAAGCTTAAGGCAATGGCATGGAATGCTGAAAAAATTAGAAAACGGCTAACAAAAATCATTGCCTTCTTTTTAGTTTCTTTTTTGATTGCCAACTTTTTCTTAGGATATATCATTGGTATAGATCGGGTTGGTTTAATGATTCAGGAAGGCATCATGATTCATTTTGGGGTATTTAGTTCATTGTTGATCTTCACTTTTATATTCTTTTTTGTATACTATTGGTTTAGAGAGCAGGTTTGTTTAATTGTATGCCCATATGGACGTTTACAAGGCGTTCTGTTGGATAGGAATTCTATAGTTGTTGCGTATGATTATATAAGAGGAGAGCCAAGAGGTAAATTAAGCGATGTAAAAGAAACAAAAGGGGATTGTGTCAATTGTAGTGCCTGTGTTCGAGTTTGCCCTACGGGTATTGATATCAGAAATGGCACTCAATTAGAATGCGTGAATTGCACTGCCTGTATTGACGCTTGTGATGCCATCATGGATCATATTGATAAGCCTAAAGGGTTAATTCGATATGCCTCAGAAAATAATATTACAAAGAAGGAGCGAACAAAGTATACCTGGAGACTTAAATTATATTCAGGGGTGCTTTTATTATTACTTTCTTTTTTAGCTGTGCTGTTGATCACAAGAGATGATGTAAGTGCAAGGGTTCTAAGAACCCCTGGACAGATGTACCAAAAATTGCCAGATGGCAGGATTAGTAACTTATATAATATTAAACTGGCTAATAAAACTAGAAAATTAATACATCTAGAATTAAAATTAGAAAACATAGAGGGCGAAATAAATTTAATCAATCACGTGAATGTTCCAGCAGAGTCTTATTATCAAACTAGCTTCTTTATCATCTTAAAAAAAGACAAGATTAAAAAAAGAAAAACGGAGATAAAAATTGGTTTATATGAAGACGGGGAGCGCATTGAAACAACCAAAGCCATGTTTTTAGCACCGGCATTATAAAATGGAATTTATGAAAAATATAAATTGGGGGCATAAAATTATCATTGTCTACGGGGTCTTTGTACTAGGTACTTTATTTATGGTGTATCAATCCACTTTACAAAAATTTGATTTAGTTCAAAATGATTATTATGCTGCAGAGTTAAAATACCAAGAGGTAATTGATGCCTCGGCTAGGGCTAAGGCGATTGGAGGGGACTTGGTGGTAAAACAAGCAAAGGATTCGATCGTATTATTGTTACCATCCTTTTTTAATGGAGTGAAAGTGAAGGGCAAGGCGCAATTATATTATGCTGCAGACAAGCAACAAGATCAACACTTTGATTTTGAGACCATCAATGCATTTGCTGCATTCAAAATAGGGGAGTATAAAAAGGGAAATTACACCATTAAGTTAGAGTTGATCAAATTGGAGGTAACGTATTATTATGAGCAAAAAATTAATTTATAATCATGTTCAATAGTAGCTTTTTGGGGGTTGGTTTTTTCATGGGTCTACTAGGAAGTGTCCATTGCATAGGAATGTGTGGGCCCTTAGTGATGGCACTTCCTTATTCACATCTCATGCCTATACAAAAAGTGATTGCAACTGTTTTGTATCATCTTGGAAAAATCATTACCTATGGCGTACTAGGTATTATAGTGGGGGTATTTGGGAAACAAATTCCATTTTACAATGTACAACAACATTTTAGCATCCTCATTGGAATTTTAATGCTTGTCTATGTGGTATGGGTGTTTTATCTACATCCTAAAAGAAAACTTAGCTTTTTAAGGATTGACTGGATTCAAAAACCAATCCTATCTGCTTTAGGGAAATTGTTAAATCAAAAAAAGACAGGCGCCTTCTTATTCATTGGGTTGCTGAATGGGCTTTTACCATGTGGTATGATTTATTTAGCATTGAGTTCTGCTTGGGCGAATCAATCTATTGTGCAAAGTGGGTTATTTATGGTGTTTTTTGGGATGGGCACTATTCCTGCTTTGATATTGGTTGCTTTTGGAAGCCAATTATTAGGCATTAGGTTTAGGCAAAGAATACAAAAAGCCTTACCTATTATGCTCTTTGGGATGGGGGTACTGTTAATATTAAGAGGGATGAATTTGGGTATACCCTTTATTAGTCCGATGATTGAAAATGGAATTTCAGTTGCTGCATGTCACAATTAAAGAAAATGAAAAAAGAACTTTTTAAACAAGAATTAGAGTCGTTATTACGAACATTGGATTTTATCCGTGAGGAGCAGGCGTTTATTAAAAAGAAGCTGACGAATTTTACAGATAATATTGATGATACTTTTCATATTCAATGGACCGAAGAAATGCAACAGCAAATTTTAAATAGGGAGTCGGCTTTGCAATTGATTAATAAGGATATCTCATTACTAAAAACTAGTAAACTAATAGACCTAGTCTTACTCAAGAAGGATAAGCTACAAGTGAATTATTTAGAAAATGAATTCATTCAATGGAAACATACGATTGATCAAAAATTAGATGCAATGAATGCAAAATGAATTTAATTAAACAGACTCGCTAATTTCTTTTCTTCTAAGAGGGTAATTTTACCATCTTGTATACTGATTAATTTTTCTGACTTAAAGTCACTTAGTGTTCTAATTAAACTCTCGGTTGCTGTACCTGCAATATTGGCTAAATCTTCTCTAGATATGGCGATTGAGAACAATTCACCATCTTGATGTTCGTATTTTTTCTTCAATGTCAATAAGGCATCAGCCACTCTTTTTCTTAAACTATGGTAAGCCAATGCAACCAATTGATCTTCTTTTTCTGCAATGTTATTGGCTAATAATTTAATGACTTTTAATGCGATCTCTTGGTGTTGAGTCAATAAATCTTCAAATTCCTTTTTAGGGATGACGCGGATCTTTGTTTCCTCTAAAGTTTCTGCAAATTCTAGGTAGGTTTTATTTTCAAGCAATGTGATATGGCCAAAAAAATCTCCTGCAGATAATAAACTCGTAATGAATTCTTTTCCTGATTCACTCGTCTTGTAAATTTTTACTTTGCCGGATTCAATATAATATAGTTTGTTGGGGTGTTGCCCTTCTGCGTATATAATTTGCTTCTTTTTGTATTCAACTATATCATGTTGAATAATTGTGTTTTGCATTTCGTCTTTCTTGCCTAAGTCTGTTAGAATTTGGTACCAACAGTCAATACCTTTTACTAAATTTGCTTTATTTCGCTTTGCTTTTTCTAGTCTTGTAAGGATGGCATTGATGAGTTCTGCGTCTGTAAATGGTTTGGTAATAAAATCATCTGCACCCATTTCCATCCCTTTTCTAAAATCACTACGTTCACTTTTTGCCGTTAAAAATATGAATGGGATTTTTTGTAAATCCAATTCCTTTTTCATGATTTGAAAAACGCCATATCCATCTAATACAGGCATCATAATGTCACATATAATCAAATTGGGTAGATGTATTCTAGCCAATTCAACACCTAGCTTACCATTTTCTGCTGTGATCACTTCATAATTAGCTAGGGCTAAGATTTCAGCGGTATTTTCTCTCAATGCCTCATTGTCTTCGATCAGTAATATCTTTTCCATGTAAAGCTTGCTTTAAATTTGATTTTGTTGATTGGGAACTGTGATGCAAAAAATACTTCCTGTTTCTAATGCACTTTGGTAACTTATATGTCCTTTGATTAAATCTATATACCTGCCTACAATATGCAATCCCAATCCTGTGCCCTGAATATTGGTCACATTGGTTGCCCTGAAAAATCTTTCAAATAAATGTATTTGGTCTTTTTCTGGTATGCCCATTCCATGATCGATGATCTTTATTTGAATCTCCTTTTCGTTATAGGTCGTTACAATTTGAATGGCTTTATTTTCTGGTGAAAATTTAATGGCATTTGAAATTAGATTTATAAGCACATTTTTTAATAATCCTGCATCGGAATAGCAGCTAGTGACGCCATGGTTTTCATAAATCAATTCTTGCCCTTTTTTCAATAAGACGTTCATTTGGTTGATTACCCCTTGCATAAATTCGTTCATGTCAAAGTTTTCGAATTCAATTTCAACCTTGCCTTCCTCTATTTTACCCAAGGATAAAAATTCATTCAAAATATCTGTTAATGTTTTAACCGATGACTTGATACGATCAATATGTTTATCACGTTTAGGTTGATCTTCGGTTGTTTCATATTTCGCCAATAAGGATATGGAAGAAAGGATGGTACTCAATGGTGTTCTAAATTCATGCGAAGCCATGGAAACGAATCTAGATTTAAGATCGTTGACTTCCTTCTCTTTTTCTAGTGACTTTGTTAGACTTTCTTTTGAAGCTTGAAGTTCAAGTAAAGTTTTTTGTAATTCTTCGGTTCTACTTGCTACTTTTTCTTCTAAACTCGTGTTGAGTTTTCTAATTTCTGCCTCAGATTCATGTCTCTTGGTAATATCAGAAATGAAGGCGATCACATATTTTGAAGCTTCTATTTCAAAATGACCCAAACTAATTTCAACTGGAAATTCTGTATTGTCTTTTCTGAGTGCTCGAAGCGTCATGCCTGAGCCCATTGACCTTGCTTGTGGTTTTTCTATAAAACCATCTCTATGACCTACATGTGCGTGGTGGTATCTAGTGGGAATTAATTTTTCAAGCTTTGCGGAAACAATTTCATCCTCTTGATAACCAAATAAATTATTTGCAAAATGATTCGACATAACAATATCCCCTTTTCCATTCACTACAATGATACCCATTGATGCTGAATTGAAAAGTGCTTCGAATCTTAAGTCCTTGTTCTTTTGATTTAAGGGCATGAAAGAACTATATTATACAGCTAAGTTACTTAGTTTAAGGCAGAAAAGGGAGGAATTTAATGCTTTGTATTTCCTTTAGAATAGGGGGTTGGGCATTTAAATGTTGACCATTCAATACCGTTTCATACTTTGAAAGGTATGCCTTTGTCATTTGTGTACTTGTGAAATTCTCCATCACATATTGGTGACAGGTTTTTGTATCAAATTGACCTGCATGTTGAACGCCCTCTACCAGTGCACTCAATGAATTGCTTGTAATGCCCACACTTGGGTGAATGATTTCTGTTAAGGAGCCATAAGGCGTGCCAAAGACTGGACATCCAAAATAGAGGCTCTCCACAATAGATAACCCAAAAGGTTCATTCCATAGGACGGGGAAAATCAAACCCTTTGAACCCTTTAGTAAGTTATTTTTTTCTGCACCGCCGATCATCCCATCA
>JBILIU010000072.1:0-6806 GCA_044368905.1 Sediminibacterium sp.
GTCTCTTTAGACATCTTTATTTGTTTTTGTTTTTTTTATAATTGCTGTCAATAGACCACCGAGTCCATCGACCATAGCTTTCTTTTTTTTCAACCAAATCCTTTGAGCCGTTGATGAGAATTGAACTCACGACCTCTTCCTTACCAAGGAAGTGCTCTACCACTGAGCCACAACGGCCATTCTCATCAAGTAACTGGAGCGGGAGACCAGGCTCGAACTGGCCACCTATAGCTTGGAAGGCTATCGCTCTACCAAATGAGCTACTCCCGCTTTTATCAAAATTCAAAAGAACTTAATTTCACGCGATCGCTTATTTGGAGAAGCAATATACGTAAAATTTTGTGGGCAGAGTAGGGTTCGAACCTACGTACTCGTGAGAGAACAGATTTACAGTCTGTCGCCTTTAACCACTCGGCCATCTGCCCGTAACACTTTTGAGCCGGAAATGGGACTCGAACCCGCGACCTGCTGATTACAAATCAGCTGCTCTACCAACTGAGCTATTCCGGCAAATTCATCCCAATACATAAAAGAACACTACCCAATTTTGGGATGGCAAAGGTAATGGAATTCTTTATTTATCAAAATTTTAGAGGAAATTTTTATCCCAAAAATGAAAAAATGTTTAGAAATCAATGAAATAGAGACGAAATGGGGAGTAAAGGACAAAAAAAGAGGCCCATTTGGACCTCTCTATTTGTTGTAAGCTGTAAAATTATGCAGCGAGTTTTTCTTTTTTCTTTTTCAACTGATTGATCACCGATTCAAATGCATGCTCAAAAGAACTTTCAAATGATTTTGAAGTGGATTTTACAAAGCAATCTTGCTTTGGTATATGAATTTTAATTTCAACTACTTTGTCCTTTATGGCATGTACTAAATTATCTAGTTTTAAGAAGACCTCTACCCTAGTAATTCGATCGTGAAAAGTGGCGAGTTTTTCTAGTTTTTTTTGGACAAAATCTAAAAGCTTTTCGTCTGCATCAAAGTGCACTGTCTGAATGTTGATGTTCATGGGATTAATTTTTAAAAGAAGTTAAAAAATTAAGAACTGATCAGCGTAGCATGCCATCGCGCTGCATAAGTAAGTTACTACAAATTCAAAAAGTAAAATATGATTTATCCCCGTTTTATGAAAATTTTAAGCTTTGGGATGCGCCTTAGCAAAGACGGCTTTTAATTGGTCGATGGTGTTATGAGTATATACCTGCGTAGCAGCCAAACTACTGTGGCCTAACAGCTCTTTGACTGCGTTTAAATCTGCCCCATTATTCATTAAATGGGTGGCAAAGCTATGTCTTAAAATGTGGGGACTTTTCTTTTGTAAGGTAGTCACTTGGCCAAGGTATTTTTTGACAAAACTATAGACGGCTCTTGGCTGCAACATCTTGCCATTTTCTGTGACAAATAAATAAGGATTTCCTTGCGCCTCGGTTGGTTTTTGTTGGATATACAATTGCAATTCAGAAGCAAGTTCAGGACTAATTGGTAAGATCCTTTCTTTATTCCCCTTCCCAATTACTTTGATGATGCCTTTTGATAAATCTACTTGTGTTTCTTTGCATTGAATCAGTTCACTCAAACGCATGCCTGTCGCATAAAAAACATGGATCACTAACTTTTCTGTAAAGCCTTTCCACCCTTCTGCAAATGCTAAATTAGTAAACAATTGTTCCATATCTTGTTCTGTTACAAAGCTGGGTAATCTTTTATTGACTTTGGGGCTAATCACAGTATCCATAGGGCTTTTAGCCAGTGCGCCTTGTTGGATATGGTATTTAAAAAAAGATTTTAAGGAAGATATTTTTCGATTCAATGATTTACTTGACATCTCTTGTTCTTTCATGCTCGCGAGCCAGGTTCTTACCAAAGTGCCGGTAATTTGCTGAAACGGCAATCCCTCATATTGTGTTTCAATAAAATCAAAAAATTGTGTCAAATCATTGGCGTAGGAAGTGGTGGTATGTCTGGAATACCTTTTTTCAAACTGGAGATAAGCCAGAAAAGCGTTTAAGGGCGCATATCTTGTTTGAATAGTCATGGTTAAAATTACTGCTAAAAAACAAAAAAGCCCCAAAGATTGGGGCTTTAAATTTATTGTAGGGTTTCGTCAGAAACTATCCTTCGATTTTACCAGAGAAGATTTGTTGCTTGTAAATCGCTTTCAATACCTCGAAACGACGCTTTACAGATGGCTTTACAAATGCTTGACGAGCACGTAAGTTTACTAAAGTCTTGCTTTTCTCAAACTTCTTTTTGTACTTCTTAAGGGCCTTGTCAATGTTCTCGCAGTCTTTTGAATCAATAATTAACATAATATATACCTCCTCAGGCGTTTTACTAAAGTCCCGAATTCGGGGCTTTAATTATTTAAATTGTTTTTTCAAGCCTATATATTTCTATCAGAGGCGAAGAAAAAACTGGAGAGCAAAGATAGGACTCCTTTTTAAAAAAACAAATTTTTGCTCCATTTTGTCTCCATAAATCTATAAATAGAGCCTATTAGCCCATTAATCCATAATCCCCTTCCCATTTAATGCCCCAGAAATGGCCTGATCCATCACACGCTCGGCAAAAGGTCTGGTCAATTCATTCAATGCCTCGGTTTTACCTTGGATCAAATTTTTGTCTTCCATGGTGATGGCCAATTGCAATGCCTGCATCGCTTCTGCTGTTTGCATCAATTCTTCTTTTGACAATAAGGAAACATTTTTTGACATGAACTTTTCGGTCACATCTAAAATTTGTTCTGCTTCTGTCTTTGCTTCTACCAATGCTCTTGTTGCAATATCTTCTTTCGCATAAGTAATGCTATCCATTAATCTTTGTTCTACTTCTGCATCTGTTAATCCATATTGAGGCTTGATGTCGATACTTTGGGTCAACCCAGTTCTTAATTCTTTTGCACGCACTTGAAGAATGCCATCTGCGTTGATTAAAAATTGCACATCTACTTTTGGCAAACCTGCTGGCATAGATGGAATCCCTGATAAAGTAAATTCACCCAATTTTCTATTGTCTTTTACCAAATCTCTTTCTCCCTGATAAATGGCAATTTGAATACCTGACTGTCCATCTTTTTGTGTGGTATATTGTCTTCCAGCTTGTGTTGGAATTTTAGAATTTCTAGGTAATAATACATCCATCAATCCACCCATGGTTTCAATTCCTAAACTCAATGGTGTGATATCCAATAACAACATGGATTGATTATTGCCTGCTAAAATATCTGCTTGCACTGCAGCACCTAATGCCACTACTTCATCTGGATTCACAGAATCATTGACTGCTTGATTAAAATATTTTGATACGGTATTTTTTACCAATGGCACCCTTGTACTTCCTCCAACCATTAATACAGTATTGATATCAGCTACTTTCAAACCCGCGTCCTTCATAGCTTTCGCACAACATTCCATTGTTTTATCTACAATCGGCGCAACTAAACTTTCAAATATTTCTTTTGTAATACTTAATTTTTCACCTGCGAAATTCGTTTCAAAATGTGTGGCATTAGATAAAATAATTTTTGCTTCTTCGGCTGCTAATCTTAATTGTTGCTTTAATGTTTTTTGATCTTCTAGGGTATCTATTTTCATTAAGCCCATCCAGTATTCAATGATGGCTCTATCTAAATCATCTCCACCTAAATAAGTGTCTCCATTGGTACTTAATACTTCAAATATACCGCCGCTAATTCTTAAAATTGAAATATCAAAAGTACCTCCACCTAAATCATAGACTGCAATTGTTTTTTCTTCTGTAGGATCCAATCCTAATCCATATGCTAAGCTTGCAGCAGTGGGCTCATTGATGATTCTTAACACATCTAATCCTGCCAACTTTCCTGCATCTCTTGTAGCTTGTCTTTGCGAATCATTAAAATAAGCAGGCACTGTGATAACCGCTTTGTTCACTGGCGTTTTTAAAATATGTTCTGCCCTATTTTTTAATGCTGCCAAAATATGTCCGCTTAATTCAATTGGAGAATAAAACTGATCTCCTACTTGCACTTTCACTAAACTACCCTTGTTGTCGTCGATAATTTTATAAGCAAAAAAGTCTTGATGCGTTTGAATGTCGTTATAACTTTTCCCCATCAAACGCTTCGCACTAAATATGGTATTGGCAGGATCTGTTTCTAAATAAGGTTTTGCTGCAGCACCTACTTCTACATTGCCAAAAGCATCAAAATGCACCACACTTGGGACGATGCTACTACCATCAAATTCTTTCAATGCAGTGGGCAATTTGGTATCAGGATGGATGATGGCCACTAAACTATTGGTGGTCCCTAAGTCAATCCCAACAATCATTTCTGGTTGTTGTAAACTACCCGTTGCGATATTGATGCCTATTTTAGCCATGTAAGAAATTTTACAAATTTACTTGAGGAACTCAGTTTTTAGGTTGCGAAATTAGGAATGAATTGCTGATAAGTAGTTATTTTTGTCGAAAGTGACCATTATGACATTGATCCAAGCATTAAGATGGAGAGGTATGATTCAAGATATTATGCCAGGTACAGAAGAACTGTTCGAAAAGGAACAGGTATCTGGTTATATTGGTTTTGATCCAACTTCTGATAGCTTGCATATTGGAAGCCTTGTTCCTATTTTATTATTGGTGCATTTACAAAAAGCAGGACATAAACCTTATGCTTTAGTGGGCGGTGCAACAGGTATGGTGGGTGATCCAAGTGGAAAAAGCGAAGAGCGTAATTTATTAAGCGAGGAAATATTAGCACATAATATTGCAGGTGTTCAAAAACAATTAGCACATTTTTTAAATTTCGATAGCAAGCAAACCAATGCTGCCGAAATGGTGAATAATTATGATTGGTTTAAAGATTTTAATTTCCTTTCTTTTATCAGAGAAGTTGGAAAACATATCACTGTGAATTACATGATGGCCAAAGACAGTGTGAAAAAAAGAATCGAAGGTGATACTGGTATGAGCTTTACAGAGTTTACGTATCAGCTCATTCAAGGATATGATTTTTACTGGCTTTACAAAAATAAAAACTGTAAAGTGCAGATGGGTGGAAGTGATCAGTGGGGCAATATTACAACTGGAACAGAATTGATCCGTAGAAAATTAGGTGGAGATGCATTTGCATTTACATGCCCTTTGATTAAGAAAGCAGATGGTGGTAAATTTGGTAAAACAGAGAAAGGTAATATTTGGCTAGACGCTTCTAAAACTTCGCCTTATCAGTTTTATCAATTCTGGTTAAATGCAAGTGATGAAGATGCAAATGCTTGGATTAAGATATTTACATTATTAGAACCCGCAGCAATTGATGCATTGATTGCAGAGCATGCCATTGCTCCTCAACAAAGACTTTTACAAAAAGCATTGGCTGCTGAACTAACAAAATTTGTACACAGCGAAGCAGATTTAAAATTTGCCATTGAAGCCACTGAGATCTTATTTGGCAATGCGACGACTGATGTTTTACAATCCTTGAATGAAACTCAATTATTACAAGTAATGGAAGGCGTACCTCAAGTAACCATTCCTTTAGCATCTCTGAACGAAGGCTATGACTTGATCAATTTATTGGCTGATACGGCTATCTTTCCAAGTAAAGGCGAAGCCCGTAAGATGTGGCAAGGCGGAGGAATCAGTATCAATAAAGAAAAAGTAAATACTGAAACAACACATATTAACACAGCACATTTATTACAAGGAAAATATATGTTGATTCAAAAAGGTAAGAAGCAATATTATTTATTGATTGCTGAATAAAAAAGTGACTCGTTGACTTAATTATTTACTTTATTGTCTCCCAAATGGCATCTGCAACCAATTGATTGCCTGCATCATTTAAGTGCACTCTGTCATAAGTCAAAAGTCCCTTATCCACTTGCTTTGGATTATTTTTTATGCTGTATTCCAAAAATAATTTCCTGCAATCCACTAAAGCAATATTTTTTTGAGCTGCATATTGACGGATCCAATTGGAGTATAAATTAAGTTCCCCATCCTGAGGATTGGATTGGTCATTACGCTCTCCTATTACTGCAGGGGTGACTAAAATTACCTTCGCACCCTTTGCTTGAATTTTTTGCACCACTGCATCATAGAATAAACCAAACTTATCATAATCTGTCCCTGTGCCCATCATGGACTTATGCCAAACATCGTTTACACCCACCCAAATCACCACCACATTAGGTGCTTTACCCAAAACGTCACGCTCTAGTCTCAAGTATAAATCATAGATCTTATTTCCGCCTATGCCCGCTCCTAACAATTCAAAACGATTGGTTTGTCCATTACTTGCTATTCGGTTGTTCAAAAGGTCGATATAGCCTCCTTTTTTTACCCCCAATTCTGTAATGGAGTCCCCAAAAAAAACAATTTTTTTCTTACCATCTTGTATAAATGACATGCAGCAGATACATGTAATGATGCATAGAGCCGAGGCAATTTTAAAACGCATAGGTCTGATGTTTAATTTTTAATTTAAAAATCTAGGTTTAAGTTAAGCCAAATCAAAGATATTGTTAGGTTAAGCCAACAAAAATTTGGAAGTTTTTGAGTCTACCCCTATTTTTGCAGTCCATTCTTAGAATGGCTAGAGGATTGCCTGATGGTGTAACGGTAGCACAACTGTTTTTGGTGCAGTTTGTCTAGGTTCGAATCCTGGTCAGGCAACCAAACAAAAAAGAAGCCGCAACGTATGTTGCGGTTTTTTTATGCCCGAGGAGGATGTATGGAGCAGCGAGTGCAACGAGCACAATGTGTCGACAAGGCAAAAACAAGCTCGCTTGATTTTTGGATTGGAGTAACATTGTAAA
>JBILIU010000010.1:0-24829 GCA_044368905.1 Sediminibacterium sp.
CATAGTGGAGGACTTCCTGGTTTTGGCAGCAATTGGCGTTTTATGCCTGAATATGGATTAGGAGTGATCTTTTTTGCCAACCATACTTATGCACCAACCTCTACAATGAATTTGATTGTTCTAGACACCTTAGTTAAAATAGTAAAGCTTCAACCAAGAATGGTTTCTGTTTCTCCAATCCTAGAGCAACGTCAAAAAGAGTTACTACAAATTATTCCTAGCTGGGAGAAGATTTCAGTAATTTTTGCTGAGAACTTTTTTGATGACTATTTATTGGATGAGTTAAAAGCGGAAGCCAAACTACTATTTGAACAAGCAGGGAAAATCCAATCTGTTGGCAAAATGATTGCAGAGAATCAGTTAAGAGGCTATTGTATATTGAACGGAGCTAAACAAAATTTAAAATTAAGTTTTACTTTAAGCCCAGAAAATCCTGCATTGATTCAAGAATACCATTTAGAACTTGTAAAATAAAAAAGTGCACTAGCCCCCCGGCTAGTGCACTTAAACCAAATAGACCACAAACGAATTACATAGGTCTTTTTCTGCGCATCATTTCGTTGCGCATTCTATTTAAAAGTTCTCTGTCTACTTTTAAAGCCAGGTTCACTCTTTCTTCTGTTTTTAAAACTGGCATCAAGTCTTTCTTAAACTTCTTTCTTATCAACAGCATTGCTTCCTGAAATGCGATCTCGTCTTCTTTTGCTGTTTGCATCAAAGTGCGACTTGCTTTCTTTTGCTCGTTGTATAGCGGCCAAAATTTTTCTGCTTCTGCGGGCGTTAGATCTAGTTTTTTTGTGATGAATTGAATACTAAATAATTCAAGTCTTTCTCTTTGTTCTTTTGTCATTGGTCTAGGCGGCGGAGGAGGTGGCATCTCCATACTTTGTCTATCATGCATAGGTGGTCTCTTTTGACCTTTCAATGGTTGTTCTTGAGCTTGAGCTACAAAAACAGTTACAATAAAACTAAAGAGGTAAAGTATTTTTTTCATAAAATGTGTATTTAAAATTTAGACAAATTTATTTTAGAATAGTTTATTTTTTTTGATAATTAATCTTTGAATCTTTTTATTGATTAGTTGAAATTAAATTAGTTCCAGCTGCTTCAATCGCACTATTCCATTCTACTTCTGCTACAGGCTCATTGTTATTAACATATGCTTCGATCAATTCATCAGGTAAAGTTTCAATTTCAATCAATTCTACTTTTGCTATGGTAGTCGTATTTTTTTCTGGATTATTGAAAAATAAAAATCCGGTTGCAATTGCAAAAATCAAACTTGCGGCAACCAAGTATTGTTTATGCTCTAAAAAAAGTGTAATAATAGGCGCCCTTTTTGGTGTTTGCTTTTGTGCTTTAATTTTTTGCATTAAATCCAATTCAAATTGATCAAAATACCCCGCAGATACCTGCTTGGTTTTTGCCTCAAAGCTTTTAAGGGCTTCTTCTAATGCTTTTGAAATTGATTCGTTTTCCTTATCGTTCATGTCGTTCATGTCGTTCATATCGTTAATTAGACTCATTCCTAAGTCAAAGGTTTAAGCTTGCTCAAGCATTGAGGTCATTTTTTTGACAGCTTGGTGATAATTAGCCTTCGCCCCACCAACAGTCGTACCAGTGATAGCCGCTATTTTTTCGTAGTCAAAGGCATTATAATACCTTAACATAAATACAAATCGTTGTTTTTCAGGCAATTCGGCAATAGCACGTTCTAATTTGATCTGGATGGCAGTTTCTTTTAGTGCATCTTGGCTAGCTGGATGTTCTAAACCATGGTCCAACTCATTTTGTGTACTCTGCGTTTTCAAACGTTTTTTCTGGGCTATAAAATTTAGGGTTTCGTTATATGCTACTCTAAAAAGCCAAGTGCTAAAAGCGCTTTCTTGCTTAAATCCATCCAACTTGTTCCATACTTTGATCCAAACCGCTTGTGCAATATCGTCTGCATCTGCATGCTCGAGCACCATTTTCTTAATTTGAAAAAATACCTGTGCCTGATGACTTTTTAGTAATTGGGTAAAGGCGGCTTCTTTTGATTCACCGTTTTGAAATTGTGTTATGAGTGCTTGGTCAGTCATGTAAGTTCAAGTTAGACCAAAATGATGTCAAAAAGTTTAAACTACAATTTTACATTACATTTTAACAATGGTTTTTACATATTGATGTATCCCATTTTGAATTCTAATATAATAGACACCTGGCTTTAAATCACTACCAAGTAAAGTGACACTATTCATTCCTGCATAACTATATGTGGCATCTACTAATAATTTAATCACTGTGCCAGACGCATCAATCAATTGCACCAAAGTATGTCCACCCTCGGTTTTAAATTCTATTCTGGATTGTTGTGCAAATGGATTTGGATAAGCTACAATCATTGCATTTTTTTCAAAAACAGGATTCTTCATTTCAACTGCACAAGCACTAGCATTGATTAAGTTTAAAGTTGGAAACTGCTTGAGCATGATTTCTTGATTATCTGCTGCTTTCACACAGAACCAATTTGTTAAAATAGAATTATAAATAGTTCTAAAATCATATTGATAAGGCACATTATCACCCACAGTGACATTTGTAGGTATCGTTGGATTATCACCAAAAACACCACCTCTTACATTTTTACCAAATAAGAATAATGGGGCAGCTGCACCATGATCTGTTCCTCCACTTGCATTTGATTTAATCCTTCTTCCGAATTCCGAATAAGTCATACCAATCACCCTATCTTCTATTTCTTGATTTTTGATATCATTCTGAAAAGCGCCAATCGCTTCGGAGACCGCACCTAATAAATTAGCATGTGTGCCAGTGGAGGTATCTGTTGCCACGGCTTGAGCTGCGTGCGTATCAAACCCACCATAATTCACTAAATAAATTTTTGTTTTCAATCCGCCTTTAATCAATCTCGATACAATTTTTAATTGATTGGCAAGACTTGTGTTGGGATAAGTCACTTGTTGCTTTACCGCATCAGATGCAGCTTTGATGCGCGTAGCATATTTATTAGTTTGCTTTGAAATTCTTCTGATAAAACTTAATTCATAACCCGCATTGGTATTTGGAACTGCTTGTTCAGTTGCATCAAATAAATTATAAAATGCACTTGGATCAGAAATACTCATACCCATATTGACAATCGGGCCTTGACAAGTTAATGATGTAATAGAACCAATTTGAATTGCCAATGGATCAGTATCTACTTCGTTTGGATAATTATCTGGGAAGCCTGGGTAATTGTTATCTAAGAAACGCCCCACCCAACCTGTATTTAAATATTGGCTGCTGTCGGAACCACTCATCCAAATATCAGTCGCTCTAAAATGAGAAAAATTAGGTTGAGGATACCCGACTGCTTGCACAATATCAAGCTGTCCATCATTGAATAATCTTTGCATGGCTGTCATGGATGGATGCAATCCGGTTCCAGCAAATCCATTTAAGCCTAGTATCTTTTTTTCGGGGATGGCGATATTGGTCCTTGCATTATAGTATTGTCCGTATTGACTGATAGGGAGCACCGTATTCAGTCCATCATTTCCTCCATTCAATTGAATGATCACTAGTACTCTATCGTTATTGACGTTCGCCAAGACATCTGGCTCAACCATACTATGGTTGTTTAACACATGTATTGGGTTGCCGCTAATGACTGTGGGCGTAAGTACTGCAAGACTATTGCGTAAAAAAGTGCTTCTTTTCATTTAACTTAATTGATAGTCTGGCAGGTTCATAATATATTTTACAAGTGCCTTCAATCGGGTATTCACCAAATTAAAGTTGACTGTATTTTGATTGGACTGATAGCTATTCCAAGCTTCTGTCCAATAATAATCAGCTGTTTGTCCACTTAATAAAATTTGTTTTTTCAAGTTGTCTTTGATTGTTTGATCTATTTCGGTTGAAATTAAAAGATCAAATAAATCTTGAATCAATTGATTCGGATTGGATGGACTGCTGGAAACAGCTTTTGCAAAAGAGATTAAATCTATGATGACTCTTTTGCCATTTCTGGTATAGCCCGTCTCAATCATTAAGTCGGTAAATTTATTTCGCTTGGGCAGTGTATCGGCATTGATCCACAATTCACCAAATTCGGGAGACTGATAATAAGCAGGCCATCCAGCTACATTAGGCGGATCTGCAAGGCTTTGTCCAAAACTATTTAATTGACCTACCATATTATTAAAATGTGTGTAGGCATCTGCATAATCTGTAATTGCATTTGGAAAAACGATATTGGTTTTACGCAAAGTGCCCACGACATGGTCAATCGGACTTTTGATTTGACATCCTATGTACAAGGGATCATAAAAATGTGCACTATTAAAAAGCGCAGTCAATACGGGCTTAATTTCAAAATTATTATTTTTAAAAATCGTAGCGAGTGGAGCAATGATATTTTTTTCAACGGTCTCGTCAATATAATAAAAGACAAACCACCTGTAAATTCTTCTGCAGATATATTTTGCCGTGTCTTCTTTTGCAAATAGCATGTCAATTAATTCGTCTGTTTCGCCAGCCCCTGCAGCCCCCGACTTTCCTGTAATCACTTTATTATTATAGTAGCTAGAAAATTGCTTACTTCCTGTATCATGTCTTGTTGCATCAAAATAACTATTGAAGCTTGCATTGATACGCCAACCAGTTAACACCCTTGCAGCTGCTTTCACATCTGCTTCTGAATATTGAACCGCATTGTCCTTGCCAACGGTATACAGTTCTTGTAATTCTCTGCCATAGTTTTCGTCTGGTGCAGTGGCAGCATTCAAAAAACCATTTAAGTACCTCAACATGCCAGGATCAATGGTGACCGCTTTGACCATCGTTTTATAATTCCCAAGGGCATTTTTTCTTAAAGTATCATGGTGTTGGTACACATAATTAGCAAATGAAATGGTATCCGCTTCTGTTCCAAAATGATTGCCCCAAAACAAGGTCATTTTTTCTCTGATACTTATATCTTGATGAATCATTAAACCAGTAAGCCACTTTTTATAGCTATTCCTTCTTAAGCCATTGATGGTGCCGTCATTGGTTGGTTGGTTGACCCATGTAGCGCCTGGGGCAACAGTTGGGTCTATAACGGTGGCGGTATTGTATTCGTTGAGTGGAGGAGCAGGGAGAGGAGCTGTAGGATTGAGCAATTCAGCTACCGAAGCAGTTAGTCCCTTCGCTAAAAATTGTTGAATTTCGGTATGCTTTGCACCAAAAAGCACCCTATTTAATAAATGAGTCGTCGTTTGCTTGGTCCAAGGACCTTTATAGGTTTCAAGACCTTGACTGCTAGAAATGGGGCTTAGCGGCATGCAAGTGATTTGTTAGCAATTTAGACAAATTTCAAATTCAAAAGTTTAAAACGCTTAATTTTCATTCCGGCTATCATCATTTTTTTCATTTACATGCAAAATGAAATTATCTTTAAAGCAACTCTAAAAATAGTTAATATGAGAATGATTCAATTAATATGTATCGCATTGTTAATCCCTTGTTTAGGTATTAGCCAAATGATTAATAAAATAATCACCAAGTCAGAAACAGAAAGGATAGAACGTGTTTTAGCTTCAGATGAAATGGAAGGTCGTAGAACTTTTACTCCTAGTATCGATAAAGCTGCAGCATTTATTGCAAAGGAGTTTGAAGCTTCAGGATTAAAATCTTTAAAAGGAGACAATAGTTTCTTACAATCATTTTCTATCAATAGACCAAAATTCATCAGCTTGTCTGCAAGTTTAGATGGATCAGTTATTGACAACAAGCAGGTCATTGTGGTGACAATTGAACCAGAAATTAAAATCACAGAAGCAACAGGATATATGGTGACTAAAATTGCAGCAGGTGAAAACTTAAATCAGTCAGCAGCAAAAATGATTGGCACAAATCAAAAAACGATTGTACTAGTAGACGAGTCGCATGCACAAAACTTTAGCAGACTAGTTCGTTTTAAAAATAATTTAGCTTCTAATCAAGCTTCGATCGTTTTTATATTAACCAATACCACACCAGCTAAGTATGCTATACAAGCTAGCCATCAAATAGAGACAATGGCTTTAGCCAATGTCGTGGCCATGATTCCTGGAAAAACTTTGCCGAATGAATATGTAATTTTCTCGGGTCATTATGATCATATAGGCATTAATGCAAAAAATATGGTAAATGGAGATTCTATTTACAATGGCGCAAACGATGATGCTGCAGGAACAACAGCCATGATTATGTTATCAAAATATTATAAAGCACTTAACAATAATGCAAGAACTATCATATTCGCAGCATTTACAGCTGAGGAAGTAGGCGGATATGGCGCTCAGTATTTTTCAAAGCAATTGGATCCAGCTAAAGTGGTTGCGATGTTTAATATTGAAATGATTGGTACAGAAAGTAAGTGGGGAAAGAATAGTGCGTATATCACTGGATTTGATAAAACCAATATGGGTACTATTTTACAAAAAAACTTAGAAGGATCAAGCTTTAAATTTTACCCTGATCCTTATACAGAACAAAATTTATTTTATAGATCAGACAATGCAACCCTTGCTAGATTGGGTGTAGCGGCGCATACTATCTCTACTTCTAAAATGGATTCAGAACCAAATTACCACAAAGCATCAGATCAAATAGAAACTTTAGACTTAGACAATATGAATGAAATCATTAAAGCAATTGCTTTAAGTGCTGGTTCTATTATTGCAGGAAAAGATACGCCAACAAGGGTAGACACCACGCAATTAAAATAATTTAAAGAGCGCTCTTTTATGAAAAAGCAATTTGTACTTTTTTTACTTTTTATTGGACTAGCAGCAAGCGCGCAAGTGAAAACTTATTTTCCTCCTACAAATAATTGGGAAAGAAAAACGCCAACTAGTTTACGCGTAGATAGTAATTTGATCCAACAATCGATTCAATATGCATTAACGCATGAAACAAAATTTCCGAAAAATTTAATGCTTTCACAAGCAATGCAATTTGGGAAAGAACCTTTTTCTGATCCTATTGGACCTATGGCAAGCCGTGGTCCAGCAGCGGGTATTATTGTGTACAAAGGATATATTATTGCAGAATGGGGTGATCTTCATGCAGTGGAAATGGTAAACAGTGTCACTAAAAGTATGTTATCTACAGTGGTGGGCTTAGCTATAGAAAAAGGATTGATTCGTTCGATAGAAGATAAAGTGGCAACTTATATGCCACCCATTGAATTGGCAAATACGAATCATACGATAGATCAAAACCCGATCACTCAAACATCATTTATTCATCCTTTTGACAGTGAGCATAATCAAAAAATAAATTGGAATCATTTATTAAGACAAACAAGCGACTGGGAAGGCGTCTTATGGGGGAAGCCAGACTGGGCAGACAGGCCTTCTGATAAATCAGATGACTGGACTACTAGAAAACGTTTTGAACCAGGCACTGTTTATAAATACAATGACACTAGAGTGAATGCCTTGGCTTTAGCTGCTACCACAGTTTGGAGAAAGCCTTTGCCAGAAGTATTAAGAGAACAAGTGATGCAACCTATTGGGGCATCCAATACATGGGCGTGGACAGGCTATAAAAATGCATGGATAGTATTGGATGGTAAAATGATTCAGTCAGTAAGCGGAGGTGGACATTTTGGAGGTGGTTTGTTTATCAATGCTTATGATATGGCTAGATTCGGATTACTTACTTTGAGAAAAGGCAATTGGAATGGCCAACAAATTATTTCAGAAGATTGGATAAAAAAATCAACCACACCAACCTCCGCAAATACGGGCTATGGTTTTATGAATTATTTTTTGAACACAGATAAAAAAATGTATCCATCTGCACCTGCAACTGCCTATGCACATATTGGTAATGGAACCAATGCGATCTATATTGATAGGGAAAATGATATCGTTGCAGTCATCAAATGGATGGATGACAAATCAATCGATGGATTCCTTAAACTAGTATTGACAGCTTTGCCTAAATAAAATAAGTTTATAATAAAAATTAAATATGAAAAAATCTATCCTTTATATTATTTGTATGCTGTTTGCAACGCAAACTACTTTAATTGCACAATCTACAAATACAAATGTATCTGCTACATCCGAAAAAGAAGTCAAGCAAGTGATTCAAAATATGTTTCAGGCCATGCTTCAAGCGGATACCAGTTCTTTAAGATCTTGTTTTTCGGATAAAGTTATTTTCCAAACAATTGTCAATAAGCCCGAAGGTGCAATGATTAACACAGTATCAATCAATGATTTTATTCAAAGCATCGGTAAACAAACACCAAATGCTTTAGATGAAAGAATTGAATTTGGCGCTATACAAATTGACCCTTTAATGGCAACAGTATGGACGCCCTATACTTTTTATTTAAAAGGACAATATTCCCATAAAGGTATCAACAGTTTTCAGTTAGTTAAATTTAAAGAAGGATGGAAGATTCAATACCTCATTGATACGAGGTACAAGTAAGCAACTATTTTTTCAGAAGGCCTATTGCTTTGAGTCCTTTATTTGTTTTTGAAATTGCTGTGGCTGATTGGTTGTGATCCATTCTACACCTTGTTGTTGTAAAATAGCTAAATCAGATAATTCATTCACAGTCCAACTGCCAATTTTTAACCCTGCTTTTTTAGCATTTTCACTTAGTTGACTATTCATTTTAAAAGAGGTATAATGAAAATTAATACCATCAAATTGATTTTGCACCACAGCATCAATGCTTAAGTCAGACTCCAGGTACAATACTGTTGCTTTAGACTGCTGTTCTTTAATCCATGAAAGGATGTCTTTGCTAAAACTGATATAGACAATACGTTTTTCAATTTTTAATTTTTTTGCTAAGGCCAAGGTTTCAAGCGTTGCTAAAGAGTCTTGTACTTTATCTTTAATGGCTGCTTTAATTTCACAAATGAGCAAGGTTTTATGTTTGTCTTGCGTACCTTTTAAAAAATATTGTTCTAATGTGGGTAAGGACTCTCCATTAGGCAATTTGTTTCTATTTAAATAAGCGTAGGTATTAGTTTGAATGGTATCTCCAAAATATACTGGGTCATGGTTCACAACAAGAACTCCATCTGCAGTTCTCCTAACATCAAATTCTGCACCATCACATTTAAGTTCAATCGCTTTTTCTAAAGATGCAATTGAGTTTTCGGGTAAGTTAAATTCCTTCCATGCACCACGATGTGCAATGATTTTAGTTTGTTGGGCATTTGATGTTTGCATAATGAGCATGAATAAAAAAATCGGTACTATTTTTAACATAAAAATCAGTTTGTAATCATTGTATATGAGGCATAAAATTAAAGCTTCTTAGATTTAAAATTGCACTAAGTATCGAACCTTAGTTTAAGTATTAAGGTACTAAAATAATATTAGTTAAACAGCATTTGTAAAGCTTTCATAATTACTTAACTTTGCCCTCCTTAAAACACCATATGCATACAGGCATCCAAACATTAAAAACGGCTATTGAGCCAAGCAGAGCACAGTTATTACAACATCCTGTCTATCATCAGATACAGACACTGGATCAATTGCAAAAGTTTACAGAGGTGCATGTCTTTGCGGTATGGGATTTTATGAGTTTATTAAAATCCTTACAGCAAAAATTAACCTGTGTACAAACGCCTTGGGTCCCAGTTGGATCGGCGAATACAAGGTATTTGATCAATGAAATTGTTTTAGGTGAAGAATCTGATGTGGATGCTTTTGACAATCGTATAAGCCATTTTGAATTGTATCAACAAGCGATGCGTCAAATGGGTGCATCTACAAGTGGAATAGAAGGTTTAATGCGTGCTCTACAATCAGGTGTTCAAATTGAAGCAGCTATTGCACAATTGGATTGCGCAGATGCGATCAAAGATTTTTTGAGCTTTACTTTTAAGATTGTCAACCATGCCCCAGCACATGTGCAAGCGGCTGTGTTTACTTTTGGAAGAGAGGATTTAATACCAGATATGTTTACGCGTTTATTAGAAAAACTTTTTGCAGAATCGCCTGATAAAGTTTCCATTTTTAAATACTATATCGAGCGCCATATCGAAGTAGATGGTGGTCATCATAGCCATCTTGCTTTAGAGATGGTATCAGAGCTTTGCGGAGACGATGCTGTAAAGTGGAAGGAAGCAGAACAAGCTTCGATAGAGGCTTTACAAATACGCGCTAGGCTTTGGGATGCCGTGACTGCATAAGTAAATTAATAAACGGAGATTCGCAATGTAATTTTATATTGCTTCAAACTCACCCTTCTCGGTATTTTTTCTGACTTTGTCTGCTTCAAAATATTTACCATTCATGGCAATATAAACCCCTGTTGGAAGCACTTGTGTGAATGCGAGCGCACTACCTAAATTAAATAAACCATCCGAACTACCAAACTTATAAGGAATCATTGCACCTGTGAGTACAATTGTTTTATTAGAGCAATGTTTTTGTAAATAAAGCGCCGTGACGGTCATCGTATCTGTACCATGTGTGATCACAATTCTTTCTGCAACAGAAGCATTACATGCAGATGCGATGATTGCGCGATCTTCTTCCACAAAATCTAAACTATCCTTCATCATCAAAGTGGAGATGGATAAATCTAAATTGCTTCTTCCTAAACTTAACATTTCATGTAAATGTGTTTCTTTAAAAAAAAGGTTACCGTTTAATTCATTGTACTCTTTATCAAAAGTGCCACCTGTAACAAAAACTTGTATACTTAAATTCATAAACATTTTATTTTGGGTCCATCCACATTTCCTTTCTGTCTAACCACTTGTTATCAGAAAAGGATTCCTTGCTCGCTAAAGTGCGTGTATATTTTTGACTGCGCTCAGTGGAACTTGGCTGATATGCTACAGCACCAATAATGCTTAATGCTTTGCTAAAATAAGTTTCACCTGGATGCCCCAAAGCCTTATAGGGTAATGCATTGTCTGCTAGTTTATAATCTGGCGTAAACCCATCAACTGTACCATATTTGGATTCTTTATTTGCATTCTCTGTAAGAAAAGTGATTGGCTGAAGTCCATAGTCCCATCTTTTATTAGGGTCGGTAATAGTGAATGAGCCTACATTTTTTCCGTAGGTATTCTCTCCAATTAAAATCACTTCCATAAATGGCAATAAATTATTGATCACCAATTCACTTGCAGAAGCCGTATTGCCAGCAGTTAACACAAAGACACGATTGAGTGTACCAAGGTTATTGGCTTCGGATTTGAATTTGGTCAAAAATGCACTACTGTCTGAATAAGTTTTTGCTAAATAGGCTGAATAGGTTTTATTGTAGACTTTTTTATTCATTAGATTGCCCACCCTAGCAGCTGCATTTTTTACAGTTAAATTGGTAATCAAATCAGAAGACACTACATAGCCACCACCATTGTATCTAAAGTCTAAAACCAATTCATTCACGCCTGCAGTTTTAAAGCGACCAAAGATGGCTCTCAAACTATCATCAAAGCTTGTCAAAAACTGACTATAAGCAAGATAGCCCACTTTTTTACCTGACCATGCGATGATGGTATCTGCTAAAATAGGATTCGTTTGTAATTCAACTTTTGTGACTGTAACAGACCTGCCGTTGGACACAAATAAGCCATTGGTGAAATCACCAAGCTCTAGTTTTAAAGTTTGATTGGCTAAAATAGTGGTATAGTTGGAATTTGTAATAGTTTGATTATCTACTTTTAAAATAATGTCGCCTCTTTTTAATCCAGCTTTTTCGGCAGGACTTCCTTTTAAAACATAGGCAAGCACAAATGCGATGCTAGTATTTGTATTGTCTGTATAAAATGCATTGTTTTTAATTCCTAATACAGTGCTTATACCATTTAGTTGATTTTGTAAATTGGTCACACTTTCGTCGATCCAAGAAAAACGATCTGTTTTACGATATTCATGTAAAATTGTATAAAAATAATCTGTTGGCTTGGCGATTGTATCGGTCTTTGCTAGTATTGGCATAGTATCAGACCATAAATAATAGTATTTCATGACTTCGTGAATCCATTTATTAGGGGCAATATTTGGACTGGCAACCGTAGTCGGCGGCGGCGTTACTTTAGGGGCTTCGGTTTCTTTTTTACAAGCAAAGAAAATAGCGGAAAGGGATACAATAAATAGTATTTTTTTCATGCGATTAAAATGTTTCAACATAAATTTAATCAAACTATTGTTAATAGAAAGAAAAATAATTTTTACTAGTTTGATAGACAAGGAAAATTGTCTAAATTTATAGCCTTCTGCTAGCTAATTAAAGTCAACAAATCAAATACGGGTCGAGTTAAAAGAACAATATATAAAATGAGAAAAATTTCTATCGCATCAATTTTAATATTATTTTCTTTGGCCATTTTTGGACCGGTTAATGCACAAAAAAATTTCTACCTTGAAGAATTAAAACAATGGGATGGCGCTCGAATCGCCGCATTGAAAGACCCAAATGGTTGGTTGAATTTAGAAGGATTATTTTGGTTTAAAAAAGGGGTAAACAGTTTTGGGTCTGCCTCTACAAATGATTTGGTATATGACAATGCTGCTTTTCCAAAACATTTAGGTGACTTTATATATGAAAATGGTCAAGTATTTTGGAAGGATGCCAATACAGCAAAAATTACAATTAAAGATAGTGCTGGTATAGTAGTAAGCAATTATGGAGCACTTAATTTATTAACTGCAACGGAAGGGAAATATACCAGCCAATGGAAAGATTTTGCTTGGATCGTGATTCAAAGAGAAGACAAAGTAGGCGTTAGATTTAGAAATCTAAAAGCAAAGACTTTATTGGAATTTAAAGGCATTGAAAGATTTCTTGTAGATGCAAAATGGCGTATTAAAGCAAAAGTGATTCCTCAGAATCAAAATCCTTTGATGATCATGAATGTGTTGGGACAAAATACAGCACAAAAACATGGGGGTCAATTGGTTTTTGAAATAGATGGTAAATCTTATCGATTGGATGCCATAGACGAGGGTGGTGTAAGGTTATTCGTGGCATTTGCAGACGCGACTTCTGGTAAAACGACTTATGGGTCGGGTAGATTTATAGAACTAGATAGGCCAGATGCTGAAGGCTTTACTTACATCGACTTTAATAAGGCCTATAATCCGCCGTGTGCATTTACTGAATTTGCGACCTGTCCGCTTCCGCCTCCTCAAAACAGACTAAGTATTGCCATTCCTGCTGGCGAAAAAAAATATGGACATCATTAAGGGCTCCATTAACTTTGGTGGCAAATGCAACAGTTAACACCATCCAATCCTCCAATTATTGCCATGATCGGCCTAGGTTATGTGGGCTTGCCCTTGGCTCTAGCATTTTCTAAACACTATCAAGTGATTGGCTATGATTTGGATCAGGCAAGGGTGGATGCGCTTAAAAAAGGAGAGGATACTACATTAGAAACAGATGCAGAGGACATTCATAATGCTGCGAATTTAGTCCTAACCAGTGAGCTATCATTGATTGCTGCTGCAACAATTTTTATTGTCACCGTGCCTACGCCAGTGCATGCAGATAAAAGTCCCGACCTGAGCTCCTTATTATATGCCAGCGCAGAAATTGCGACTGTATTAAAACGAGGAGATATTGTGATTTATGAAAGCACCGTGTATCCAGGCTGTACCGAAGAGGATTGCGTTCCGGTGCTTGAAAAAAATTCAGGATTAAAATTTAATGTAGATTTTTATTGTGGCTATTCTCCAGAAAGAATCAATCCAGGTGATAAGGTCAATACTTTAACAAAGATTCAAAAAATCACTTCGGGTTCTACTCCCGAAATTGCAAAGTATATCGATCAGCTTTATGCAAGTATTATTACTGCAGGCACTTACGCTGCTCCATCCATTAAAGTAGCAGAAGCGGCTAAGTCTATTGAAAATGCACAGAGAGATATTAATATTTCTTTTGTCAATGAATTGGCATTGATTTTTGATAAGTTGGGCATCGACACCCAGGAAGTGTTAGCTGCTGCAAGTACTAAATGGAATTTTTTACCATTTAAGCCAGGCTTAGTTGGAGGACATTGCATTGGTGTTGATCCTTATTATTTAGCACATAAAGCAAAAGCTGTTGGCTATCATCCACAAGTGATTTTGTCGGGGCGTGATGTCAATGATCAGATGAGTGCTTTTGTAAGCAATAAATTAATTCAGTTACTAGCAGAAACTGGAAAGCAAATTCAAGGTGCAAAAGTGTTGGTGCTTGGTGTGACATTTAAAGAAAATTGTCCTGATTTCAGAAACTCAAAAGTGTTCGACATCATCCATCAACTTAATAAAGAAGGGGCTGATGTTGCAGCCTTTGATCCCTATGCCAACGCGGTGGAGGTATTTCAAAAATATCAATTGCAATTAATTACCGCATTCGAACAATACGATGTGATTTTATTAGCAGTGGCCCATGATTTTTTTAAAGCATTGGATTATGCTTCATTGAAAACCAGTTCCGATGCTATTGTATATGATACGAAGGCGTTTTTAGATCGTTCCATTGTCACTGCAAGATTATAAAAAAATAAAAATTAAAATATGATAGAGTCAAAAAGATTCGGTTCTAAAAAAGCATTAATTGACATTGACGAAACCATTTGTTTCTATTCTGATAAAAGAGTGTACGAACTAGCGGAACCTAATTTTGATAATATTGCAAAAATTAACAAACTCTATGATGAAGGTTGGCATATTACCTATTGGACAGGAAGAGGAGAAAGTTCAAAAAGAGATTTAAGGCCTTTGACTTTAGAACAGTTGACTAAATGGGGCTGCAAGTTCAATGATTTAATTACCGGATATTGTCCGAACGGTGGCGCAGTCAAACCAAATTTTGATTTGGTGATTGATGATAAAGCAAAAAGAATAGAAGAACTATAAAAGCATGTTATAAATTTAATTACTAGCTTTTTATAATTCCAATTAAGAAAGTGCCGAGTTGGCTAGTTTTCTTTTTCTTGCAAAGGGCAAATAAAATAACCAGAAATGCGCGATGGCAGCCACCTCAAAACAAATGAGGTAAAATGGCCATTCCCCGATAATGAATGGATTATTGGCCGATGGAGGCTCCCTTAAAAACATATAATTAGTTCCAATAGCATAGTTGAGGATACCCACAGATAAGACCACTAATTGAGAATAACCAAAAATTACCAACCAAGATTTTGGTCGCGGTACAAATCCATTGTGTATGATGCTATACAGCACGACCAATAATAATCCAGCATGCTCAATAAAATAACTATAAAAATTATAGCCCTTTATACCATTGTTAAACTCTGGTGTAAGTAGCGCGTGAATTCCTCCTAATAATCCCCAGTAGTAAACAAACTCACCTAATAATTGGTTTTTATTGAATAAGTAGATGATGCATAAGAAAGTACTAATACTGCATAAATGTGCAGGAATATTTTGTTGGATATTCCATGATCCAGTTTAAAAATTATAAAATTGTTCAACACCCAAATTTGCAATTAATATGATAGCAATAAAAAAATCGTATTGTTTGATTTGAATATTTTTGAGGTATTTAGGCATCTGAATCAATAAGAAGATGCTTCCTCCAATCCATAAAATACTCTCCCACCATAATGGAGAGAAAGTGGCAAGTGTAATAGATTTTTCAAACTGCATGCTGCAATTTACACCAATCTGAGTAGATTCTATCGACTATGGTATTAAACTAGGCGATTAGATTTTTTTTGAAGGGGTTTATTACCTTAAAAAAATTATCCATTAATGTAAAATCGATTTGATTATGTCAGCATCGGCTTGATCTATTGTTTATTTATAGATGCAAAAAAATTATTTTAATCAACCGGAACAGAGAGAAGTATTTATTTGTGACCAACAAGCCATTTACGCGATGGGCTGTGGCCAATTGGTAAAAGCGCATCCTATGTGTAATGGTTATCGTATACTAAACTCCTTAGACGAAGTAAAAAGTTTTAATTTTGGCTTATCCCAAGGATTGTTGATCATTGATTGCGACATGTTTGATTTTAATGCACAAGCTGTCAAAAAGAAAATCAAATCACTACAACAACTATTTCCGTGTATTATTTTATTGAACAAGGATACACCAGATTTTGTACTCTATCAATTCATTGAACTCGAAGTGGATGTGATTGTTTCTAGAAACATGTCCAGTCAGGAGTGGAATAAAGCTGTAGAGATGGCTTGTCAACATAAGGTCTTTTTTTGTCAAGATACAGCTGAACGGGTTTTACAACTCACGCAGGTCATGGATAAAATAAATTTAATAGAGCGCGTAAATGCGCTAAGCCTATATGATAAATATATTTTAATTCGCATCTGTGAAGAAGCTTCTAGTAAACAAATTGCTGCAGAATTGAACCATAGCAAAAGAACCATCGAAGGCCATAGAACTAGACTCATGCAAGTTCTTGGTGTCAAAAACGTGGCAGGCTTAGTTAAAATTGCTTTAATCACTAAACTCTATGAACACTATCTTTCTAATCCAGGATGGTATGCTAGTTTTTTGTTGGCTAAGACATCTTCTTGATAGTAATGAATCGTTTTAAACTGTCCGTTCACAAAACCATAGGCTTGGTCTGTAAAATTTTTGCTTTCAGCAAACCTGCTTTGTCCACCTGTGATAATGGTTTTTGCATTCAGTCTTTTTCCAAATTCTACTGCAGCTACAAAGCTATTGCCAGTGTAGCCGTAACGCTTGGTGGTATTTGGATAACGTCTACTTTCAAAAGAGGGAAGCGAGCCCCATTTAGAGGATGATTGATTGACAGCTAAGCTCGGTTGTTTGTCGTCGAAACCTGCACCTGGTGCAACTCTTTGAAAACGATTCATGGATCCCCAAGTAATTTCCCATCCACCATACCATTTTTCGAATTGATCTAAGGTGGCTTCTAATAATTTGATTTTAGTTTCAAAAGCAACCTCTTGGTCCATACGATTGTATTTTAAAACAATTTGCGTTCCTGATTCTTCTGTGTTTGCAGGAGGAATGGTCGCACCCCATTTGCTAGCCCATTCTATAGCGATGCTTGTTGCAACTGAATTCGTATCAGCAATATGATCCCAATTGGCTAAATAGTCAATTGCTTTTTTGGTTCTTGGTGCAAGCGCTGCTGTTTTTGCTTGTTGTATAAAACCAGGCAACAAAATATCGAAGGCACTTAATTTTTTATTATACCCTAAAGCAATGAGTTCGTCTAAATTGATTTTATCTATTTTGGATAGTAGCGCTACTGCAGTAAGCCCTCTTCCGTTTTCGCCGTCTGGCGCCATATAAGCAGGATAGTTAGATACTTTTGGACTTTGATCACCTGCTACTGTAAATGGGGTAGCGTTACAATTTTGTAACCAACCATTACTTGGGTTGATGCTTTGTACAATTTCATTTAAAGCATGTCTGCCCTGCCAGTCAGTTGCTTTAGTGCTACCATCAACAGGTAATGTATAATCAAAATTTGGATTGCGTTTAGGTATGAAATTCCCATGCCAATAAGCGATATTACCTGCTGCATCTGCGTACACGGTGTTGTTGCTATTATTGGCTACTAGTTCCATGGCTTTTGTATAGTCTGCTAAGCTTTTTGATTTTGTTCTTGTCCAGCATTCCATTAAGGCGTCTAAGGAACGATTGTTTTCTTGAAGGCTTAACCATTTCCCTTTTTCCATGCCCATAATCGGTCCATGGTGGGTGAAATAAGTATCAAATACTTTTGATTTTAGAATACCATTTTCTAGATATTGAATGTTGATATTACGTTGTCCAACTTTCTTTTTTTCTTTTTCGTAGGTATAATACAATTCATTGTTTATTCTTTCTGTTTGTTCTTCATAGACATCTGCTACATCGGCATAGCCACTTGTATGCATCCAACCACAATTTTCATTAAAGCCCTGATAAATAAAGAACTGTCCCCAAGTCACTGCGCCATAAGCATTTAATCCCTGCTCGCTCACCATATGCATTTCTGATCTAAAATAAAAAGGCACATGTGGATTGATATACAACATTGCATTACCAGTACGACTATGTTTTGGCGCAATGGCAAATCCATTAGATCCTCTTAGGGTCTTGTCTTCCATGTCATAATTGGTCTGTTCAAAAATCGATTTTTGAACAGTCGTCGTCGTATTGATACTAACTGCGTTTGGGTTGGAATATAATTGTTGACCATAAAAAGCTTCAACATGTTTTTCGGTGATGCCAGCAGATTTTGTTGGGGAGACGCTTCCGTCTGTCCACATCAAATGGTACCATGGCTTAAACTTTTTAAGTACCACAGGTTTTACCTCTGGGTGTTTAGATAAGTAGTAATTAATACCATCGGCATGCGCTATTAATAATTGCTTAAACCAAATAGGACTTCTTTCAAAATCTTTCACTGCCTCTGCACTATCTTGAATGAGTAGCATCATTAGATCTTCATAAATGACTTTAGGCCCTTCCATTTCGGCACGTCGTCCTAACATTTCTAAAAAATTCTTTTCTATCTGCGGAAAATTTTCCTCGCATTGTGCATACATCAATCCAAATACCGCATCGGCATCCGTCTTTCCATAAATATGTGGGATATCCCACTCATCACGAATGATGGTGGTTTGTTTGGCGTGTTGATTCCATCTAGCAAGTTCTGCACTTGTTGGTTTTTGTGCAAACAATACCATCCCACTCAATACCAAGCAACTTAGTAAAGCAAATTTTTTCATACAATGAATTTTAATGACCAGCCAATTTCTAATCTTCCCATCTCTTAATCACGTATCCTTTTAAACCAATCCCCAGGTTTTAATTCTTTCTAAATTAATTCTTGCACATTCAAGTGGTGCAATCCCTTGATAAGATTCTTGTTCTATGATAAACTGTTTTGTACCACCAATTGCTTTAGCTAGTATACATACTGCTTTTGGATCCACTAAGCCATTGCCTAAAATGGTACTATCATGCTGGTCGTTCATTTCACCTATCGGCACTTTAATCTCATCTTTTACGTGTACTGAAACAAAACGACCTGGATATTTTTTGATCCAATCCATCCCCCTTGCACCAATGCCAAACATATTACCAAAGTCCAATTGATGGATCACTAGTTCTGGATCGGTTTCTTTTAAGATGATATCATAGATCAATTGGCCATTCACTTTTTCAATAAATTCAAAGTTGTGGTTATGGTATCCAAATTGCATGCCCGATTCTAGACACAATTCCCCAGATAAATTAAATTGTTCTAACTGGTGCATCAATGCATCATAAGAGGTTCTTACTTTTTCATCAATCCAAGGACTAATGACATAATCTTGTCCAAGTGTCACTGCATCGTCGATGGTGTATTTCCAAGCATCTGTAAATTCCTTTTTTTTAGTATCCCAATGGTTTGCATTCAATGAAGTATGACCACTTGGCATTTTCATACCAAGGTCGTCTAGTATTTTTTTAAACTCAATTGGGGTATAGCCATATAATTTTCTGTTGACATAATTGGCATGCTCTATATATTGGTAACCCATTTTTGATAAGGCCTTTAATGTGCCCAATGGATCTTTAAACATATTATCGCGCACTGCATACAGCTGAATGCCAATTAGGGTCTTCGCATCGGCACTTGTATTTTTTGACCACAATACTTTTGGCGCTATGCCCATACCTAATAGGGCGATCCCAGTATTTTGTATAAATTTTCTTCTTGAATTTTGCATAGCTATTAGTCTTCTACCTTTGTGTTTTTAATTGGTTTTTTATCCAAGTATTCTTTTCGATCTACTTTAGAATTACCTGTTACTAATTCATCTAAATTAGCACCATTGTATAGACGACCATTTTTCATCACATACTGGATGCTATTGGTATTTTTGATGTCTTCTAATGGATTCTTATTTAGAATAATCAAGTCTGCTAATTTACCTGCACTGATGCTTCCTAAGTCTTTATCCAATCCTAAACTTTCTGCACCTAAAATAGTGGCTGTTTTCAAAGCATCTAAATTGCGCATACCGCCAGATTGCATAGACCATAGTTCCCAATGGTAACCCAAACCTTGTAATTGTCCATGGCTTCCAACACCTGCAAGACCACCTGCTTCAACAATCTGCTTCATACTCTTAGCATGTTTTTGAAACACATGTTCTTCTGGTAAGAACCAAGTAGCACGACGTCTTGACTTACTTGCTAATTCTTCGTAAGGCGTATAGTATTGCATTTTAGCATCACCATATACATTTTCTGTTTCGTAAAAATAATTCTCTGCCCATGGTCCACCATAAGAAACTAATAAAGTAGGTGTCACTGCCATTTTAGAATTAGCAATTGTTTTCACCACATCATTGTACAAAGGATAAATTGGTAAAGAGTGTTCATGACCAGGATAACCATCCAACAAATTCGTCATATTCAATTTAAAATCTAAACCACCTTCTGTCGTAGGCATTAATTTTTGGTTTTTAGCAGCTTGAATCACCCATTGTCTATGCTTACGGTTACCTACTAAATACATTTTAATGTACTTGGTATTGTAATACTTACTGTATTGTGCTAATACAGATTCTGCTTGTGCAGAGTCTTTTAAATTATAAGACCAATAACCTACACCAGGACCAGTTGAGTAGACTCTTGGTCCAACCATTTTACCTGCATCTACTAAATCGCTATAGGTTAATACATCGGTTGTTGCAGTTTGTGGGTCACGTGTTGTCGTCACGCCATATGCTAAATTAGCTGCGTAAATCCACACTTGATTTTTGTGCACGCCCCAACTAGGCCACATATGAGAGTGGGTGTCTATGAATCCTGGCACCACTGTTTTTCCTGCAAGGTTAACGCGCTTAGCGCCGGCAGGCACTTTCAATGAACCAGATTTTCCAACGGCTTGAATTCTATTTTTTACAATTAAGATGTCGCCGTTGTTAATCACTTGATCCCCGTTCATTGTAATGATTCTAGCATTGGTCAATAACACGGTAGTGGAAGGCATATCATTTTCATAATATACTTTTACCCAAGTTTCATTGGCCTTGTATTTTGGTGCTTCTTTTTTATCATCTTTTTTAGCAATGTTCGTGCTATCTTTTTTCGTTGTATCTTTTTTAACTGCGGCTTCTAATTTTTTTGCAGCAGCTAAACTATCATCGAAAGCATAAGCAGCATCTATATCATACGTGAAATGCGCTGCACCTAAACTCCAATGAATGGTTTTGCCATCTGCTTGCCAGCTAGGAAATTCTCCACCAATTTCAGTTAATAATTTACTAGGGAATGCTGCATTTTTTGCATCTGCAACAGAGATGGAAACGGATTTACCAGATTTTGGAATGGTCACAAAATAGATATTGTTATTCACTTGCGCAATCGCAGCAGATCCCTTTGGTGATAATAAAATATTGTTTGCATTAGAAGGTGGATTGTTTTCTTTTGCAGCATCATCTTCTTCCATAATTTCTGGAATGATACATGGATCTGCCAATGGCTTACCGCGATGCTCAGGAACGCTTCCAAAAGTAGTAATACCAGAAATTTTTGCAATTTCTTTCTCATCCCCACCATCCCATTGAATTGAAATCAATCTACCACGATTGTTTAAATAAATACGACCATCGTTCATCGCAAAATGTGGATTGTATCTTCCATTCGCTTTATCAATAATGATTTCGTTTCCTGTTGTTAAATCGATCCATGCCAATTCATCCTCTGCATCATCATAACTAGGTTCAATCGCATCTTTGAATTTTTGAGCATTGGTTTTATTGAAGATTAATTTTTTACCAGTTGGATCAATTGCAAGGCCTTGGTACAAAGCATTTTCTTTTGTGATCTTTTTTTCTGTATTATTATTTAAATCAATGAAATGAATATTGCCACCATCAGGATTCCAAGTGGTAAAATAAATACCATCACCAGCAAGATTCCAAACTGGTTGTGCTTCTGTAAAATCATTCTTTGTTAAACGCTTTGGTGTGCCATTTGGATAGTCCATTACATACAATCTATTCAACACCGTAAATGCCAATTGCTTTCCGTTAGGAGAAGGAACCGCATCTCTTATTTGCGTTGCCATTGTTGCAGCTGTATCCTTGATAGGATATTTAAACAATACTTCTGGTCCCATTTCAATTTTTGCATCCACTGTATATGCAATCGAAGTTTGTGCAGCAGATTCAATATCAATCTTATTTATTTTTCCTCCGTAAGATGCCAATAAGTATTTACTATCAGGCGTAAAACTCATAGCAGGTAATACACCCATCACAGCAATCGATTCTTGATCATCTCTTTGAACAGGATAAGCCAACCAAGCTTCCTCACCTGTTGCTAAATTTCTTTTAACCAATCCAGTCTTATCTTCAAAACGAGATCCATATACCAACCACTTTCCGTCCTTAGATAAGACTGGTGTAAACGCAGATCCATATCTAGATGCGATGGTTCTGGTGGTTCCCTTTTCCCTATCATACACACCAATACTATATTGTGGTAACATGGCGTTGTAGTTCCATGCACCATTACGTGCACTATAATAAATATAACGACCATCTGCACTCACGGCAGGGTCAATTGTTTTTAAGGTTGCAGGTGCGTCAATCAAATTCGTTCCCGCACCACCATTCTTATGCATCAAATACAATTTAGTATTACGACGACCTTTTGTATACACGATATAATTTCCGTCTGGTGTATATACTGCACCTGGATAATTATTATTTTGTTCTTCAGTTAAAGCAAGGGTATCTTTTTTCTCTAAATCGATGTACCAAATATTTTCAGCACCAGAGCGGTCAGATAAAAATAAAATGCGTTTTCCATCGGGGCTATAACTTGGATGGTTGTCGTATGCCATCCCTTTAGTGATAGCAGTCGCTTTTCCTCCTTCCATTGGGATACTATATATATCACCCATCAAATCAAATAAAATAGTTTTGCCATCTGGACTAACAGCAACCGAAGTCCAAGTGCCTTCGTTGGTCGTAAAGTCAATCGACCTAGTAGCTTTTAATGGCAATCCTTTAAATTGACTAAAAATAGTGCTGTCTTTTTTTGGACTTTTTTTGTCCTGTGCTTGTGAACTGATTAAACCAAGCCCCAAGAATAGAGTCAAAGCAATTATTCTCATAATGTTTATTTTTTGAAAGTTACATCAATCCAATAGTACCCGAAAAAAAATGAAATAATTGAAGAGCGCCGTTCATCAAATATTTTAGTAATTTTAACTAAAAATTTAGGTAGGAATTGGCCTTTATGCCTTAATTTCGGTAACTCAATCGTATCTTTACAGTATGAACAAACACAAAATGGGGCAATTTATTTTTATAAATTGCTTGTTATTAATTAGTTATGTTGGATTTGCACAAAATTTGACCATTCAAGGCACTTTAAAAGATAGTATTGCGGGTCGAGCCCTTAATTCCGCCACGGTTTCATTGGTGTATGCAAAAGACTCTTCTTTGGTTAGTTTTTCAAGAACCAATGAGGCTGGAGTGTTTAATTTTAAAAATGTTGCACCCGGATCCTATTTGATTTCAGTTTCTTATGTAGGGTATATACCTAAATGGGTGCCTGTTTTAACTGCAACAGAAAAAACAGTGGAGATGGGTGTGATTTTTATGAACGATGTGAATACGATGAGCACGGTAACAGTGACTGCACGTAGACCACCTGTTGTGATCAATGGAGATTCAGTGGAATTTAATTCAGAAAATTTTAAGACTGCACCCAATGCGGTAGTGGAAGATTTATTAAAAAAGATGCCAGGAATGGAAGTAGATAAAGCTGGAGGCATCACAGTGAATGGAAAAAAAGTGACCAAGGTTTTTGTGAATGGAAAAGAATTTTTTACAGGCGATCCAGTGATGGCTACTAAAAATTTACCTGCCGATGCGGTAGATAAAATTCAGGTATACGATCGTAAGTCTGATCAAGCTATGTTCACGGGCATTGATGATGGTTCAGAAGAAACAGCGATTAATTTAAAATTAAAAAAAGACCGCAACAAATCTACTTTTGGGAAATTGAATGCGGGTGCTGGAACACCAAGTGTTTTTGATACACAAGGCAATATCAATGTGATTAATAATGACGAACAATTTTCTGCGATTGGTGGAGCTAACAATACCAATAGACAAAATTTTTCCGGACGGAATATTGTTAATTTTTCTGGAGGTGGAGGCGGAAGACCAGGCGCCGGCGGAGGCGTAACCGTTAATTTTAGCGGTGGTTCTGGCGAAACAGATGCCAATGCGCAAGGTATTGCAGAGACCTATTCTATCGGAGGAAATTATTCAAATTTATTCAATAGTAAAAAAACCGAATTCAATGCCAATCTTTCTATCAGTGATGTAGAAAGAAATAATATTAGTAGCTCTTTTACACAGAACCTTACACCTGGTAATGCATTCAATAGAATTTCTAACTCTAATTCAATAGCGGGCAATAAACAACAAAATTTTGGAAGCACGATTGATCATAAGGTAACCGACAATTTTTCATTTAGGTTTACACCTAGCATAGGTTTGCAACAAACTACGAATTATAGCGAAGACTCCACACAAACCTATTTAACAAACGGGAGCTTGCTAAATAGCAATGCCACAATCGCCTCAAGCGCTTCTGATGCGGTCAATGCGGCAAGTACTTTATTATTAAGAAAAAAGTTTGCTAAAAAAGGACGTACCCTTTCCTCCACAATTACACAAAGCTTTAATCGTTCTAATTCAACGGGAAATCAATTTACAGAGCAGTTAACTTATAATAAAAATGTACTTACGAATGATTCAATTTTAGATCAAAAAAATATTCGTAAGGGAGAAAATACAAGCTATTCTGCTAATTTAATTTATACCGAACCATTGGGTAAAAAATCATTATTAGAATTCA
>JBILIU010000073.1:0-6769 GCA_044368905.1 Sediminibacterium sp.
CATAGCAATCCCATCTACTATTTTTTTTAGTAGGGGGGATACATCGTACCGATCAAACAAAGATTGCTCATTCATAGTTCAGTTCGCAAAGATACAATCAATCCATGGACGAAGCGATGATCAAAAGGTCAATTTCTTGGAATTGATGCTTGGATACTTCCACAAAAGCCACCCCAGTATTGCCAGAAAAATAGGGGATATAAATCCCATCCTGATAGCCCAATACAATGGTGTATTTCCCGGGAGCTAGCCTTAACTTGAATTTCCCTGTCTTATCTGAACGAACCTGCTTAATGATTTTAGCCTGTATCCCTTTAGCAAAATTGCCTTCTTGTGCGATCAATTGGTCGACATTAGCAGCTTCATAAACGTAGACCATAGTCGAAATTGGAAGTCCTTTCTGCTTAGCAGTTCCTTTGAATGGCATGGCTGTATTAGATTCCAAGAATACATAGCCGATAATGCCCTGTGGAAGGAAACAAAACCCCATTAGCATAGGAGCTAAACAAACTAAGAAAATAAATTGGATGGACTTCTTGCGCATAAATGCTCTTTGCTTAAAGTTACATTTTAAAGCTTCAACTTGATTGAAATTCAAAGAATTGATTTAAATTTAGATTTATGAAAATACGTCTTTTTATCCCCCTTATTTTTGTATGCATAGCAAGCATTTTACAAGCACAGGATGCCACAAAAAAAGAACTATTAATCCAAACATCCAAAGAACTTGCATTGGATGCCCGCAATAAATTTTCAAAAGCAGTAATAGCTGCTAAGGAAAAGGGATGGCCAATTCAATATGCTTCACAAAACCAGAACAATGCAAAATTAATTGGCGTTGATGAAAAAGGATGGCCTAAATATTTTATTAGCTTTGCCGATCCAGTTACATCTATCACCATTGGTGCAAATAAAGTTTGGCCTGGCGCTGCATCTAATTTAAACTTAAGTGGATCGGATGATAACATGACCAATAAATTAGGTGTATGGGACGAAGGAAGTCCTCTATTAACGCATAAAGAATTTACTAGTAGAATTACACAAAAAGACAATGCCAAGGATGTTGTAACGCATAGTACCCATGTGGCGGGTATTGTAATGAGTAAAGGGCTAAATCCATTATCAAAAGGGATGTCTTATAATGTAAAAGGGATCCTAGATTACGATTGGAACAGTGACCTTTCTGAAATGTCTGCTGCTGCTGCAAATGGTTTATTAATATCCAACCACTCTTATGGGACAGTTGCTGGTTGGAATTACAATAGTGATTCTGCACGTTGGGAATTCAATGGCAGATTCAATGAAAAAGAAGATTACCGTTTTGGATTGTATGATTATGATGCACAAATTCAAGATTCAATTGCTTACAATGCCCCTAACTATTTAATTATAGCTGCAGCAGGAAATAACAGAACAAGCGTTGGTCCTGCAGTTGGACAAATTTATTGGAGAAGGAACGAAGCAGGCAGAATGGTTAATTCTGGCGCAAGACCTGCTGATATTAATAGCAATGATTCCTATGGAAGTATAGTAACAGAAAAAAATGCAAAAAATGTATTGACTGTTGGTGCTGTGTTTGGCATTCCTTCCGAATACAATAAAAAAGAAGATGTTGTCATAAGTAATTTTAGCTCATGGGGGCCAACAGATGATGGCAGAATCAAACCAGATATTGTGGCTCAAGGCGTATCAGTGTATGCCCCTATCGCAACAAATGATTCTAGTTATGGATACCTAAGCGGCACTTCTATGGCAGCCCCTGGAGCAGCAGGAAGTTTATTGCTTTTACAAGAATTAGGTCATCGATTTAAATTGAATGGTGCACCAAGGGTTTTAAAATCCGCTACTTTAAAAGGGCTCGCAATTCACACAGCAAACGAAGCTGGATTGTACCCTGGCCCAGATTATAAATTTGGTTGGGGATTGCTAAATATTGCTGAAGCTGCGCAGGTTTTGAATACGGCATACACCAATAATAATAGTGCAAGCAGCCCTCATTTTGTTTATGAAAATACTTTACTCAATGGCGAAAGTAAATCTTACACTATCATCGCTTCTGGAACGCGACCTGTAAAAGCCACGATTGTATGGACAGATATCAAGGGAAGTTCTAGTGAAGTATTGAATGATGCTAATCCAGAATTGATCAATGATTTAGACTTAGTGATTACACAGGGCACTAAAACATTCAATACTTGGAATTTAAGTCCAAGTAGTCCAGACAATCAAGCATTCAAAGGAATTAACAATATTGACAATGTCGAAAAAGTAGAAGTAGATACTAGTTTAGTCGGAACCAATTATACCGTTACCGTTAAACATAAAGGGACGCTTGAAAGAGGACAACAAAATTATTCTTTGATGATTAGTGGTGCAGGAGGCACAGCCTATTGTAGCTCAGCAGCAACGAGCAATGCCGGAACAAAAATTGATAGCATTCAATTAAACAATATCAAATTCTCAAAAACGGCTGCAGACAATTACGTTGACAATACTGCACTATTTGTCAATGGTGAATCCAATGGCACTGTGTCTTTGTTTATGAAATTAAGTAGCGCGGACGCAACCAATAACAATCGATTTGTAAAAGTATTTATTGACTATAATAACAATGGCGTATTTGATGCAAATGAATTAGTGCATACAAGTGCTGCAATCACCAACGGAGACTATAGCGCCAATTTTGATTTAATCAGCAACTTAATTGTCAACCAATTCACCAAACTTCGTGTAGTTGTAGCTGAAACAACAGCGGCATCCAATGTCAATGCATGTGGCACTTATACAACAGGAGAAACACAAGATTATACCCTAAGAGTAGTCAATCCATCTAACGATGTTCAATTACTTGAAATCACCAATCCAAGTGGTGGCGTTTCTGAAAAAGCTGTTCAATATGTCACAGTTAAAGTAGCAAATAATGGTGCAAGTAAATTGACTAATCTTCCCCTTAACTTAGAAGTAAAAAAAGGCAATGCCACTATTTTAAATATTAAAGAAACATTTACAGGTAGATTGTATGGTTCAGAAATCATGACCTACACCTTTCAAACACCTATTGCAATTGAGTTAAATCAGAATTATACCATCACTGCCTCTGCAAGTCTTGCCAATGACCAGCAACCAGCAAACAATGCAATGACTGCAACTATTATCAGTCCCAACGAAAGTCCAGCTATTACTGGATCTGCTACCGGTTGTAATGAAAATGTTCAATTACTGGTAAATAATCCCATTGGCAATGATCAATACCTTTGGTATAATCAGAATACCGATTTGAGTAAGCCTATTGCAAATGGCACTGTCATAAGAACATCTACCACTGCAACAAATGTATATGTTGGAAGAGGATGGACTGGTTTCATTGGACCTAAAGACAATACCACATTAAGTAGTTCAGGCGGTTATAATAATTGGGGCAGTGGCTATGGAGAATTCATTCGTTTAAATACGACTGGACCAATCCAATTAGAAACAACAAAAATATATACAGGGTATGCTGGTAAAATTGAACTTGAATTAAGAGCACTAAGTACTTTCACCGATACCACCTATTCCTATTTTCCATCTCAAACGCAAAAAGCAATTTTACATGTTGGCGCTAGTAGTCCAAGCCCAACACCAGCAACAGGTACTACTGGTTCAGGCACTCCAACGCCTTTTGTACAAGGAGATACAGGAAGAATCTATGCCATTAATATGAACTTATCACAAGCTGGTAACTATATTTTGATTGCACGTTGTTTGGACAGCGCCACCATTTTCAGAAATAATTTGATCACCACCAATAACCATCCTTTTGGTCCAACCGTACTCGCTTCAATTACCGGCAACTGGGCAGGTAAAGATTTTGAGAAGTTTTATTATTTCTTTTACAATATGCAAATTAGTACACCTAAATATGAAAAAGCTTTGAGTAAAATTCCTGTCATACTCACTGCTAAACCTGTCATATCTCAAATTGGAATAGATAGTTTAAATACCAGTGCTGCTGATACTTATCAATGGTTCATGAATGACGAATCCATCACTGGCGCAACAAAAAGTGGCATAAAAGTGACTAAAAATGCCATGTACAAAGTCAGCGCCACCATTGGAACTTGTACCAATTATTCAGATAATAAATTAGTTTTAATCACTGATATTCCACAAGCACCAACAAAAGAAATTGGATTAAAAATAGTTTCAACAGATTATGTCGAAAATATTATTAAAGGCAATCAATTCTATATTCAATTTAACAATGTTAAAACCAATGCCATTGGATTAAACATTTTAAATAGCAGTGGTCAAATAGTTTTCCAAAAAGACAAATTAAATAACCAGCATTCAGCGCAAACTGTGCAAGTGCCGACATTGTCAACTGGTATTTATTATGTTAAAGTATTTGCTAATAATAAAGTGTACGTTCAAAGCGTATTCGTCACTAATAATTAATTCAATATGTTACAACCATGGCAGGATGCAGTAGTGACTAAGATTGTACAAGAAACGCCCACCACAAAACGTTTCTTTCTTGCCTTGACAAGTGGCCATGTATTTGATTTTATACCAGGCCAATTTGTGACATTTGATTTGCCAATCCATGAGCAAAAAAATAAGCGATGGAGAAGTTACTCCATTGCATCTGCCCCAAACAATAATAGTGAATTTGAACTGGTTATTGTGCTGTTAGAAGGAGGTGCAGGGACCACCTATTTATTCAACGAAGTAGCTGTTGGTAGTACCCTTTTAATGAGAGGTCCACAAGGTGTTTTTGTTTTACCAAAATCAATTACAACCGACTTTTATTTTATCTGCACAGGCACAGGCGTTGCGCCATTTAGATCTATGCTATTAGATATCCATCAAAAGAAAACACCGCATCATAATATGCATTTGTTGTTTGGATGCAGACAATATACAGATTGTTTATATGGTGCCGAATTCAAAGCATTAGAAGCGGCAGAACCTCATTTTTATTATCACCCAAGCTTTTCTAGAGAAACAGAAATACGTGAAGGCGCACAACTAGGTTATGTGCATGCTACTTATAAAAAACTTTTGGCGTCAGGTGCTAGCAAAGAAGCCCATTTTTATATTTGTGGTTGGAAAAACATGGTGGACGAAGCAAGAGCTACCTTAACCGAATTAGGCATCCCAAAAAATCAAATTCATTTTGAATTGTACGGATAAAAAAAGCGCCCAAGTTGTATTCAACTGGGCGCTTTTTAACTCATTATAGGTCTTAAGCTATATGCTTTAACACTAAAGCTTTGACTTCACTCATTGGTATTCTTTCCTGTTGCATGCTATCTCTAAAACGCACCGTCACCGTATTGTCTTCCTTGGTTTGATGGTCAATGGTTACGCAGAATGGCGTACCAATTGCATCCTGTCTTCTGTAACGTTTTCCAATGGCATCTTTTTCTTCAAAAAAGCAATGGAAGGAAGGCTTACATTCATCCATTAAAGCCTTGGCTAATTCTGGTAATCCATCTTTTTTTGTCAATGGCAAAACCGCTAATTTGATAGGTGCTAATTTTGCAGGCAAATGTAAGACAACTCTTGAATCGGTCGTGCCATCTTCTTTTTGAATCTGTTCTTCCTCATAGGAATTAGACAAAATCAATAAGAACATTCTATCTAAACCAATCGAAGTTTCAATCACATAAGGCACATAATGTTGATTGATTTCTGTATCAAAATATTGTAATTTCTTTTTACTAAATTCTTGATGACGTGTTAAATCGTAATCCGTTCTTGAGTGAATCCCTTCTACTTCTTTAAAACCAAATGGGAATTCATATTCAATATCTAAAGCGGCATCAGCGTAATGGGCTAATTTAATGTGGTCATGAAAACGGTATTTGTCCGCTGCAATACCCAAACTTAAATGCCAATTCATACGCTCATTTTTCCAATGCTCATACCACTCTTTCTGAGTACCTGGCTTTACAAAAAATTGCATTTCCATTTGCTCAAACTCACGCATTCTAAATATAAACTGACGCGCCACAATCTCATTTCTAAAGGCCTTTCCTGTTTGTGCAATTCCAAAAGGAATTTTCATCCTTGCCGTTTTTTGCACATTCAAGAAATTCACAAAAATACCTTGTGCAGTCTCTGGTCTTAAATAAATCGTATTGGCATCTTCTGCTACTGAACCTAGTTCTGTAGAGAACATCAAATTAAATTGACGAATCTCTGTCCAGTTACTTGTACCACTTACACTACACTGTATTTTGTGCTCTTGTATCAATGCACCTAAACCCGCAAAATCATCATTTGCTAGTAAGGTATCCATATCGGCTAATAATTGTGTAGCACGATCACGCAATGCGGCACCTCCATCGGCTGCCTTAGCTGCTTCTTCATTTAACTTATCCGCATGTGCTTCTATTAAATGGTCTACACGGTATCTTTTTTTACTGTCTTTATTGTCAATCAAAGGGTCACTAAAACTATCCACGTGACCACTTGCTTTCCAAGTAGTTGGATGCATGAAAATGGCAGCATCAATACCCACAATATGATCATTCATTTGTGTCATGCTCTTCCACCAATAGTCGCGAATATTCTTTTTTAATTGCGCACCATATGGACCGTAATCATACACTGCACTTAATCCATCATAGATTTCACTACTAGGAAACACAAATCCGTATTCTTTGGCATGCGAAATGATCGCTTGTAATGTATTGTCTGTAACTGTCTTACTCATAGATTGCAAATATAGGTCGAGAAAAGATTATGGTTGTAATTTTTCGTTGTTTTGATGCCTTTCTTT
>JBILIU010000074.1:0-6751 GCA_044368905.1 Sediminibacterium sp.
TATGCAAAACTGCTTTACTTTGTGGTAGAAACGAGCAAACGCTCAGATACTATTTTTCGCGCTTCTTTCATTACCGGTCAAATCTTGGCCAAATTCAACTAGATTTTTTCAAACATTCCCCGATCTCGATTCGATTTAAAAAAACCATTCATTTACAGTGCAAGAAAAAGACGACAAACCAAAGAGAGGAAGAAAGCCCCTTGCTGCTCCCACTCCTACAGCTAAAGCAGATGCATCTGCATCTAAACCAGTGCGCAAGCCTATTGCAAAAAAAACGGCTACGCAGGAAGAAGAACCAAAGCGTAGAACAGCTAATCCTGTTAAAATCGAAAAAGACGCTAAAGGTCCTACAGAAGACGATAAAGCCTCTAAAATAGCGGCTGCTTTATTTGGTGACGAGTCTGCTGCAAGCCAATCGCCTGCACCAACAGACAATCCCGAAGCATCATCTGCACCTCAGGGTGACCAAACGGGCCAAGACCCAAATGCCGGTCAATCCAATCAACATGCACAAGGTGGCGATCCCCGTGGTCAAAGAGGACCTGGTCAAGGTCAACACCCACACCAAAACAGACATCAACCTAAAAAAGAGCCTGTATTCAATGTAGAATTCGACGGCGCGATAGCTTCAGAAGGTGTATTAGAAATGATGCCCGATGGATATGGTTTTTTAAGAAGCTCTGATTATAATTATTTGTCTTCTCCAGATGACGTATATGTTTCTCCTTCTCAAATAAAATTATTTGGTTTAAAAACAGGTGACACAGTTCAAGGAACAGTGCGTCCTCCAAAAGAAGGGGAGAAGTATTTTGCATTGACGAAAGTGGATTTTGTCAATGGTAAAAAACCAGACGAAATTCGTGATCGTATTCCCTTTGATTATTTAACACCTTTGTTCCCGTTCCAGAAATTAAATTTATATACGACGGCTAATAATTATAGTACACGTATCATGGATTTATTTACACCGATTGGAAAAGGTCAACGTGGATTATTGGTTGCACAACCAAAAGTGGGTAAGACCATGTTGTTGAAAGAAATTGCCAATGCAATTGCTGCCAATCACCCAGAATGTTATTTGATGGTGGTCTTGGTGGATGAGCGTCCAGAGGAAGTAACCGATGTAGAGCGTTCTGTAAAAGCAGAAGTGATTGCATCTACATTTGATGAGCCCGCAGAAAAACACGTTAAAGTATCTACTATGGCTTTACAAAAAGCAAAACGCTTAGTAGAATGTGGACATGATGTTGTGATATTATTAGATTCAATTACACGTTTAGCACGTGCACACAACACCGTAGCACCAAGCTCTGGTAAAGTATTATCAGGCGGTGTGGAAGCCAACGCCATGCAAAAACCAAAACAATTTTTTGGAGCTGCTCGTAAAATTGAAAACGGTGGATCGCTTACTATCATTGCAACAGCGCTTGTTGACACGGGTTCTAAAATGGACGAGGTGATCTTTGAGGAATTTAAAGGAACAGGTAATATGGAATTGGTATTAGATCGTCGTTTAGCGAACAAGCGTATCTTCCCTGCGATTGATTTAACAGGATCAAGCACGCGTCGTGATGATTTATTATTAGACAAAGATGTATTACAGAGAATGAATATCCTTCGCTTGTTCTTGAACGATATGAACACAGACGAAGCAATGAATGAATTATTAAAACGCATGCGCGGCACTAAAGACAACGAAGAGTTTTTAGCCAGCATGAACAGATAATTATTATAAAAAATCCCTTCAAAAATGTAAGGGCTTTTTTATTTATAGTCTTATGATTTTTTCGACAGCCCCCATAAACGAGGCTGTCGATTTTTTTTATTGGGGAATTTCTTAAGGGCATTATTATTTAATGCGCTTCTAACCAATTTTTTCCTTGACCAATCTCTGCTTCTACCGGAACGCCGTTTGGTAATACCATAGCAGTGGTCATACAAGCTAAAATCAATTCTTTGAGTGCTGGTAATTCAGACTCCACCGCATCAAACACCAATTCATCGTGTACTTGTAAAATCATTTTTGATTCCCAATGTTGCTTTTTCATTTCGTGATGGATCTTAATCATTGCCAGCTTAATCATATCTGCTGCAGAACCCTGAATAGGAGAGTTGATGGCGTTGCGCTCAGCAAATCCACGCACTGTAAAATTAGAGGAGTTGATGTCTCTTAACCAGCGCTTGCGTCCCATTAGGGTTTCAACAAAGCCCTGTTCTTTGGCCTTATTGATTTGTTGGTCCATGTATAATTGAATATTGGGAAATTCTTTTTTATAATTATCAATAATCTCTTTTGCTTCTGTTCTTGAAATACCCAAGTTTTCGGCTAAACCAAAGGCGCCTTGTCCGTAGATGATACCAAAGTTGACACTCTTGGCTTTATAACGTTGTTCTTTAGTTACTTCGGCTTCTGCTATCCCATATACTTTTGCAGCAGTTGCGGTGTGGATGTCTTTACCTTGTTTAAACGCATCGCACATATTTGGATCACCACTAATGGCAGCAACCACCCTTAATTCAATTTGAGAATAATCCGCACTCACTAAAATACGAGATGGATCTCTTGGAATAAATGCTTTTCGAACCTCTCTTCCACGCTCAGAACGAATAGGAATATTTTGCAAATTTGGATTAGTGCTACTTAACCTTCCAGTCACAGCAACCGCTTGTGCATAGCTTGTGTGGATTCTTCCTGTTTTTGGATTGACAATGGCAGGTAATGCATCCACATAAGTAGATTTTAATTTACTTAGTTCTCTAAAATTTAAAATGTCGTCTACAATTTTATGTTTCGCTGCCAATTTTGCAAGTACATCTTCTCCGGTAGCGTATTGACCTGTTTTTGTTTTCTTTGCTTTTGGATCAATTTTTAAAATGTCAAATAAAACCTCACCCAATTGTTTTGGAGAAGCAAGGTTAAATCGAACACCTGCTTGTTCAAATACGCGCTCTTCGCTTATTTTAATATCTGCTTCTAATACCTTGCTATATTCATTTAAAAATTGTTCATCTACTTTTACACCCTCAAATTCCATATCCACCAAAACCTGCATCAAAGGGTTTTCAACTTCTTCAAAAACACGTTTTACTTCACGCTTTGTCAATAAGGGTTCAAAGCATTCTTTTAATTGTAAAGTGATATCCGCATCTTCTGCCGCATACTCCGTGATTTGATCCAAAGGCACATCGCGCATCGTGCCTTGGTTTTTTCCTTTTTTACCTATCAGGTTTTCGATACTCACAGGGGCATATCCTAAAAACTGTTCGCTCAGGATATCCATGCTACGTCTGCCTTCTGGCTCAATCACATAGTGCGCTAACATGGTATCAAAAGTTTTTCCTTTTAATATTACGCCATACCATTTCAACACCAGGAAATCATATTTTAAATTTTGCCCAATCCATGTAATGGTCTCGTCTTCAAATAAGGGCTGTAGTTTTTTCAAAATATGTTTTGCACCATCGGCGCCATCGCCATCGTTAGCCACAGGTAAATAATAACCAGTACGTATCGTATTTGAAAAACTTAATCCTACTAATTGCACATTGTTCGCGTCAATGCCTGTTGTTTCGGTATCAATACAAATTTCCTTTTTTGCTATAATCTTTTTTATAAAAGATTCGATCGCCTCATCGCCAACAATTGTTTCATAGGCATGTGGCGTATTCTCAATATTTTTATTGGCAATTAATTTTGGCAAATCTGACGCTTCTTCTTCATCTCCATCATAACCAGCATTACCTGGTTCGTCATTGGGTTCTAATATAGACTGCGTTCCAGCTTCCGAATCAAGCAGAATCGTTTTTGTTTTTACAGTGGTCTTTTTAGATTTCACTTCATTGCCAAACAAATCTGTTTGTACTTCAGGGTCTTGCGCTACCACAACTTCGAAATCACCACCCAGTATGCGTTTGCCAAGGGTCTTGAATTCAAGTAAATTAAAAATCTCGGTTAATGCTGGAATATTTTTTTCAGATAATTGATAATCTTCTTCGTGAAACTGCACGGGCACATTGGTAATGATGGTCGCTAATTTTTTACTCATGATAGCCGACTCCTTTCCTGCTCTCACTTTTTCTCCCATCGCACCCTTGATCTTATCTGCATTCGCTAACACGCCTTCGAGTGTATCATACTCTTTTAATAATTTAGCCGCGGTCTTTTCACCCACACCTGGTATACCTGGAATATTGTCTGCTGCATCACCCATTAAGCCTAACATGTCTATCACTTGATCTACACGCGCAATATCCCACTTGGCTTTAATTTTTTCTGCATCTAAAATTTCTCTTTCATTCCCAAATGCGGGTGGCTTCCACATATACACATTCTCTTTTACTAGTAATTGCCCATAATCCTTATCGGGCGTAACCATATACACTTCGTAGCCCATATCTGCAGCCTGCCAAGCCAATGTGCCTATTACGTCGTCCGCCTCGTAACCATCACACTCTACCACAGGAATATTAAACCCTTCTATGATGGCTTTAATATGTGGCAATGAACTTAACAAATCTTCGGGAGCGGCTTCTCTATTTGCTTTATAGTCCGTGAAGTCGGTATGTCTTTCTGTAGGGGCGTGTGTATCAAAACATACGGCAATATGGGAAGGGTTTTCCTTTTTTATAATCTCTAATAAAGTATTGGTAAAACCAAACTGCGCATTGGTATTGATTCCAGTGCTTGTGATTCTTGGGGTACGAATGAGTGCATAATAGGCCCTATAAATTAAGGCCAGCGCATCAAGTAGATAGAGTTTTTTAGACATGACGCTAAGTTAGCCAAAAAAAATCCTCCCAGTTCAGATTTACCGAGCTGGGAGGAAACTTATTTTTCCACGTTTACAATGCTATTTAATTTCCATAATAAACAAATGGTTTGAAGGTTATTTCAATTGATACTTATGCTTATAGCGTTCGTATAATTGCTTGCCTTTATTGTCTAAAGACACATTACGACCTTGGATAAATGCATGCGCAATCACACTAGACTTCATATCTAATAAATCGCCATTCACAATTAAAAGGTTCGCGTCTTTTCCCATTTCAATAGTGCCGGCCTTATCATCGATGCCCAAAATTTTAGCCGGATTTAAAGTGACTGCAGAAAGTGCTTGTTCTTTGGTTAAACCATAAGCAGCAGCTGTTCCAGCGTTAAAAGCGAGGTTACGAAAACGACTTTGATCGTGCGTGTCATTCAAACAAAACAATACACCTGCTTTTTGCAAAGCTGCTGGTGTTTTATAAGGTTGATCCACGTCGTCATCTTCCATCGTTGGTAAGGAGTGTTGGCGTTCTAAAATTACTGGTACATTATTTTCGGCTAATAAATCTGCAATCTGATAAGCTTCTGTTCCGCCCACAATCACCAATTTAAATCCAAAAGACTTTGCAAGGTCCATCGCCAATAACATTTGCTTTACTTCATTTGCGCGAACAAATAATTTTTGCTTGCCTTCAAATAAGCCACGTACTGCTTCTAATTTTAAATTATTTGCAGCATGTGTTTTTTCTTGATAGTAGGCTTTAGCATCTGTAAAAAAGGTTTTGATGGTTTCTATCTTTTCCATCGCCGCTTTCACTGGATCGCCTCCAGGACCAGGGCGCATAAAAGCCATACGACCGCCACGACGTGGCATTAAGCTTGGCATATTAATATACAATCCATTGTCCATTTTATAGGCAGCATCTTCATAGTTCCAAGCATCTAATTGTACCACACTTGATTGGCCCTCTATCAATTCACCTTCTGGTGCAACGCCTGCTAATAAAATACCATTCTCACGCAACACCCCAATAATTTTTGAATCTGTATTGTATGCTACGATCGATCTGATATTTGCATTGTTTTCACCAATTTCTGCATGATCATTGCTACCACGCACACCAGCACTAATTTCTCTTAGTCCTAAATCGGATGTTGGTAGAATCAAACCTGGATAAACTTGCTTGCCTGTTCCGTCAATGACTGTGGCACCAGCCGGGATAGCTACATTGCCTACGCCGATAATTTTTCCATTTTCAAACGCAACAGTCGCGTCTGTCAATGTGGTTCCGTTTCCAACATGCACTGTAGCATGTGTAATCACGATTACCCCTTTTTGTATTGCAGCTGGATACACATTGTCTTGTGCACTTGCAGTTAAACCTAACAACGCAAGAGCAAAAATGCTCAAATATTTCTTTTGCATGGTTTAGTTTTTTTGAGATTCGTAAATAGTGTTAAGACCTTCGTTGTGATCGTGGTCTCCGCACTCTAATAATATTTGCGTAGTTGGCATAGCTGGTCTTGTTGGCATGCCGGCTCTTTTATCGCCTAACATTTTTTGGATCAGCTTCGTTCTTTCTGCAGTCACTTGTTTACTTCGCTCCACATCTTTTTCACGATCAAAATAAACAGTACCATCTACAATCGTGTATAAAGATTTTGCGTAGATGCTTAATGGATGCTCGCTCCATAATACCACATCTGCATCTTTACCCACTTTGATGCTTCCTACTTTATTATCTACATGAAGTGCTTTCGCTGGATTCAAAGTAACCATCTTAAATGCTTCCTCTTCTGATACACCACCATATTTTACAGCTTTTCCAGCTTCTTGATTCAAACGACGAGCCATTTCGGCATCATCAGAATTAATCACCGTGTTCACACCTACATTATGCATAATTGCAGCATTGTAAGCAATCGCATCAATGACTTCAGTTTTGTATGCAAACCAGTCAGAGAAGGTTGCAGCACTAGCGCCAT
>JBILIU010000011.1:0-24275 GCA_044368905.1 Sediminibacterium sp.
CTTTCACGACCTTGCTTAGCAGTTCCACCTGCAGAGTCTCCTTCGACAAGGTATAACTCACATCTTTCAGGATCACGCTCAGAACAGTCTGCTAATTTACCAGGCAAACCACCACCAGAAAGTACTGTCTTTCTTTGTACCATATCACGCGCTTTCTTAGCAGCTACGCGGGCTTGGGCAGCAAGTACAATTTTAGAGATCACATATTTTGCTTCTTTTGGGTTCTCTTCTAAATAAGCTTCTAATGCACGAGCAACGGTAGTTTGCACCACACCGCTCACTTCACTATTTCCTAATTTAGTTTTTGTTTGACCTTCAAATTGCGGCTCAGGTACTTTCACAGAAATGATCGCACTTAAACCTTCTCTAAAGTCATCTCCTTCTACAGTGACTTTCGCTTTTTCAAATAAACCTTCTTTATCACCATAGCTTTTAAATACACGCGTTAACGCAGTTCTAAAACCAGTAACGTGCGTACCACCTTCGATGGTGTTGATATTGTTTACGTAGGAAAAAATATTTTCTTTAAAATCGTCGTTGTAAGTCAATGCGACTTCCACCATCACATTAGACGCTTCATCTAAACCTTCTACATACAAAGGTGCTGCAATGATTGGATTTCTGTTACCATTCTTATCCAGCATTTGCACAAATTCAATGATACCACCTTCACTATAAAAATGACTTACATAAGCCACTCCAGCATCGTCTAACTCTCTAAGATCGGTTAATGAAATGCTAATGCGCTTATTCAAATAAGACAATTCACGTAAACGACCTTCTAATATCTCTCTACGGTAAACTGTTTCTTGGAAAATAGTATGATCAGGCCAGAAATGAACTCTAGTACCAGTTTTATCACTTGTGCCTACTTCTCTTACTGCATATTGTGGTGCACCAATACAGTATTCTTGCTCAAAAATTTTGCCTTCGCGTTGAACAGTTACCAATAATTTTGTACTCAATGCATTCACACAACTAACACCCACACCGTGTAATCCACCAGATACTTTGTAGGTGTTTTTATCAAATTTACCACCAGCGTGTAATACCGTCATAACCACTTCTAATGCAGACCTTTTTTCTTTAGTATGCATCGCAGTTGGAATACCACGACCATTGTCTTGAACGCTGATTGAATTATCTGTATGGATCGTTACTTCGATATGAGAACAATAACCTGCTAATGCTTCATCGATAGAGTTGTCTACAACCTCATACACTAAGTGGTGTAAACCTTTCATACCCACGTCGCCAATATACATGGCCGGGCGTTTTCTTACGGCTTCTAATCCTTCTAATACCTGAATACTGTCGGCGCCATAGTTCTTGTTTTCGGCCGAATCGGGGTGTTGTAAATCTTCTGACATAGTCTGTGCGAATTTTTTGTTTTATAGGGCGTTTAGAACGCAAACAAATTTAAGAAAAATAACGTCTTTTAAGATGCATTTAAGCCCTTATAGTTATCCCCATAAAATCAATCAAGTTCATAACACAGCGTCCAAAAATGAGGCTAAAAACGGCCTTAAAATCGATTTTATATTAGGACTGAATTGGCGTTTATATTTTTAAAATCAGGATTAAAATTTGGGGCTTATTTTGCGTCATTTTAAGGGCATCTTTTGAACCTTTTTATTCCATTTGTTGTTTATAGTTTAAATTTGCAGTTCAATGATGGTAGCCAACGACATATTAAAACAAGTGAACCAGCCCAACGGCTTTGCTGGCATGGCTTTGTTGTACCAAAAAGAACAGCTCATTCCTGGCTCTACACAGTACACCATCCATCGTTATTATTCCCAGGCACCTGCAGAATTAGAGGACACGGGCATGTTCATTTACCATTACAATGCAAAGCGACCATCTGACAATTTTTTAGAGTTAAGATTTTGTATTTCGGGTAATCGTTATTGTGAAAATAAATTATGTGGTAACTGTAGTCAATTGCCTACAGAAGATTGTGCGGGTCCACTCAGAACAGTGGATGTATTTTCGTTTCATTTTACTTCTACATTTTTACATCAATTTGTACATAATGTAAAATTGAATAATCGTAAGGATGAAGTGTTGGCTTTCAAACATCCTAATGCTTTTGTGAAAACATTTCCATTGTGCATGCGCAAGCGCGGTACTTTGGATTCTTTGTTAAACTATAGTTATACAGGGTCTTTAGAGAATATCTTTATCAATGCAAAAATTCATGAACTACTTTTATTTAGTTTAGAATGCATTGTGGACGAGAAAGAAGAAGGCTTTACCTGTAAATTCTTATCAGACGATCGTGGCAAAGAAAGTATCTATTTAGCAAGAGAAATTTTATTGCAACATATTGGGGATCCTATAACCATCAAGGAATTAAGCCGTAAAGTAGCCATGAACGAATGCTATTTAAAGAAAGGCTTTAAAGAGGTTTTTGGCACCACTATTTTTGACTTCTACCAACAACAAAGAATGGAACATGCTAAATATTTGTTGTACGAAAAATCCTTAAGTGTAACCGATGTGTCTGCTTTATTAGGTTACTCATCTATCTCCCATTTCTCTGCAGCTTTCAAGAAACACACTGGCTTAAAGCCTTGTGAATTGTTGAACTAGTTTTATTTCCTTATTTTTATTTTCTAAATTAAATCCCATGCGTCCATTATTTGCGATTGCCCTTGTAGTATTATTCAGTTCATGTATCAATCAAAGAGTGGACTTGGTAGTGCACCATGCACAAATCTATACAGTCAACGAATCATTTGCAGTGGCAGAAGCCATGGCAGTGCAGGATGGTAAGATTGTGGCGGTGGGCACCAATGATGAAATTTTAAAAACATATCAAGCTGATAGCGTGTTGGATGCAAAAGGCGCGACAGTGTATCCAGGATTTATTGATGGGCATGCACACTTTCTTGGTTATGGTCAATCTTTATATGCAGTCGATTTAATGTTTGCAAATTCATGGGAAGAAGTATTGCAACGTGTGCAAGACTTTGTAGCAACCCACCCAGGCAATGGATGGATTAAAGGAAGAGGATGGGATCAAAATAGATTTCCAGGTAAAGCATTTCCAACAAATGCTGAATTGAATGCTTTGTTCCCAGACCGTCCTGTTTTATTAGAGCGTGTAGATGGACATGCAAGTATTGCCAATGAAAAAGCATTAACTATTGCTGGAGTGCAAGCGGGTCAGACGATGGAAGGCGGAGACTTTGTGGTAGCAGGCGGGAATTTAACTGGTTTATTAATTGACAATGCAGTGGGTGTGGTAGAAAGAAATGTGCCGGCAGCGACCAAGGAGGATTATAAAAATTGGTTGACAGCGGCGCAAAAAAATTGTTTTGCAACTGGATTAACCACCATTACAGATTGTGGATTAAGTCCAAATGATATTGATATGATTGATGCATTACAAAAAAGCGATGATCTAAAAATGCGCTTGTATGTGATGTTAAGTGATAAGCCAAGTTCTTATACTTCTTCTTATTTTACAAATGGTGGATATGTCACAGACCGTTTAATGGTGAAAGGTGTAAAGGTTTATGGCGATGGTGCACTTGGGTCAAGGGGTGCAGCATTAATAGCGCATTATTCAGATAAGCCAGGCTGGGGTGGGTTCTTGTTAAGTAGTCAAGCGCATTTTGATTCAGTGGCAGCAAAATTAATCAACACCGATTTTCAAATGTGTACCCATGCCATTGGAGATAGTGCAAACAGAGTTGTATTGAAAGTGTATGAGAAATATTTAAAAGGGAAGAATGATAAAAGATGGCGTATTGAACATGCACAAATTTTGAATCCAGCTGATTTTGATTATTTTGGAAAGTACAGCATCATTCCTTCTGTGCAACCCACCCATGCAACAAGTGATATGTATTGGGCCGGAGAGAGATTAGGTGCTGAACGATTAAAAGGTGGTTATGCTTTTCAACAATTATTAAAACAAAATGGATGGTTGCCATTGGGTACAGATTTCCCTGTAGAAGAAATCAATCCATTCAAAACATTTTTAGCAGCTGTTGCAAGACAGGATGCCAAAGGATTTCCCGCAGGTGGGTTCCAAATGGAGAACGCATTAACGCGCGAGGAAACGATACGTGGTATGACGATTTGGGCCGCAAAAGCAAATAGAATGGAGAAGCAAGTTGGCTCTATAGAAGTAGGTAAGAAAGCAGACTTCATCTTACTCGATAAAGACTTAATGAAAGTCCCTACTGATAGTATCTTACAAATTAAAGTATTGAAGACCTACTCAAACGGAGAAAGAGTACACTAAGATTTTATAAAAATCTACAGTCCTACCATGTCTTTAGGAATCACCCATGCATCGAATTCTTCAGGGGTAACGTATCCTAATTTCACCGCCATTTCTTTTAGTGTAGTACCTTCTTTATGTGCTTTTTGTGCAATCTCTGCAGATTTATAATAGCCGATTTTGGTATTCAAAGAAGTCACTAACATTAAACTATTATTCACGTGCTTATTGATATTTGCTTCGATTGGTTCGATACCTATAGCACATTTATCATTGAAGCTTACGCATCCATCTCCAATTAATCTTGCACTGTGTAAGAAATTATAAATCATCACTGGCTTAAATACATTCAATTCAAAATGCCCCATCGATCCACCCACATTGATGGCTACATCGTTGCCCATTACTTGAGCAGCGATCATCGTTAATGCTTCTGACTGCGTAGGATTCACTTTACCTGGCATGATAGAAGATCCTGGTTCGTTGTCTGGGATAAAAATTTCACCAATACCAGAGCGAGGTCCAGAAGACAACATACGCACATCGTTGGCGATCTTCATTAAACTCACTGCAACTGTTTTTAATGCACCATGTGCTTCTACAATCGCATCGTGTGCGGCCAATGCTTCAAATTTATTTTCTGCAGTCACAAAAGGCAATCCTGTAAGTTGGGCAATATGCTTTGCTACATTTTCTGAATAACCTTTTGGTGTATTGATGCCTGTTCCCACAGCTGTTCCGCCAAGTGCTAATTCACTTAAATGATCTAATGTATTGTGAATGGCTTTTAACCCATGTTTTAACTGGCTTGCATATCCACTAATTTCTTGTCCTAATGTTAATGGAGTCGCATCCATAAAATGGGTACGACCTATTTTAACAATATGCATATAGGCAGCACTCTTTGCATCCAAAGTGTTTTTTAAAGTGGTGATACCAGGGATGGTCACTTCTTTTAAAATTTGATAGGCTGCAATGTGCATTGCAGTTGGGAATGTATCATTGGAAGACTGTGATTTATTCACGTCGTCGTTAGGATGTAAAAATTTCTCTTTATCATTTAAGCTTCCACCTTGTAATACATGACCGCGATATGCAATCACTTCGTTCACATTCATATTACTTTGCGTGCCACTACCTGTTTGCCATACCACTAAAGGGAATTGGTCGTCTAATTTACCTGCAAGAATTTCATCGCATACTTGACCAATTAAATCACATTTTTCTTTTGGTAAAATACCTGCATCAAAATTAGTTAAGGCAGCTGCTTTTTTTAAATAGGCAAATGCTTTAATAATTTCTTTAGGCATCCTGTTGATGTCCTGCGCAATTTTAAAATTCTCGATACTTCTTTGCGTTTGTGCACCCCAATAAACATGCGCTGGTACGCTAACTTCACCCATCGTGTCTTTCTCGATTCTGTATTCCATACTTGCAGTTTTAATACCGCAAAGGTAAGACAGCAATCATAAAATTGGGTCAGTTGGGCCGATTAAATTCGAACAAATAAAGGGATTAATGCCCTGTAAAATGCGGTTTTCTTTTTTCAATAAAGGCTTGGATGCCTTCCTTGCAATCTGCAGTGATAAAGCAATCCCCAAAAAGATTGGCTTCAACTTCAAAACCATTGACTGATTCATCCCAGGCAGCATTGACGGCTTTGATAGAATTAGCGATGGCTAATGGCGCTTTGGTATGTGCAGCAGCTAGCAAGGAGAACGCTTTGTCTAGTAATTCGGCTTGAGGCACTATATAATTCACTAAGCCATATTGTAATGCCTGTTCGGCTTTGATATTGTTACCTGTAATCACTAGTTCCATAGCCCTGGCTTTACCTAATTTTTGAGTCAATCTTTGAGATCCGCCATAACCTACCATAATGCCTAAGTTCACTTCGGGCTGTCCAAAAATGGCATTGTCCGATGCAATGATAAAATGACAACTCATTGCTAATTCGCATCCACCACCTAAAGCAAAACCATTCACACAAGCAATGACTGGTTTAGGCGAATTTTCTATTTTAAAAAATACATCCTGTCCTCTTTTGGCCAAAGCTGTTGCTGCTTCTTTAGACAATGCTTCAAATTCTTTGATATCAGCACCAGCTACAAAACTTTTTAGTCCCGCACCTGTAATCACCACCGATTTAATTTCTGGAAATTTATACACCCTGTCAAATACAGCGTCTAAGTCTTGCATGACTTGTTGATTCAATGCATTTAATTTCTCTGGTCGATTGATGGTAATGATCAAAGTATGATCTTCCATTTTAGTAAACAAAGTTTGAAAAGACATAGACGTTAATTTTTTATGAATAAAATAGTAATGAATTTAAAAAAATAATAAAAAAGAGCCTTAGGACTTTCTGTTTTCAGCAACCCATTTTTTAATGTAGGCTGCAATATCTGTCGTGTTGGTACCTGGCGCAAATAAATGTCCGATACCCATATCTTGTAATGCTTTATTGTCTTCTTCAGGAATGATACCGCCCCCTGTAAGTAGTACATCTTTTAATCCTTTTTCTACCATCAATTGATATACTTTGGGAAATACGGTCATATGTGCGCCGGATAAAATACTAATACCAATGGCGTCCACATCTTCCTGTAAGGCTGCTTGAACCACCATTTCTGGACTCTGTCTTAGACCAGTATAGATCACTTCCATGCCTGCATCTCTTAATGCAGTGGCGATCACTTTTGCGCCACGATCATGGCCATCCAAGCCAACTTTCGCTACCAATACTCTTATGGGTCTTTCTGTTTGCATCTACTACAATTTACATTAATTTTTTGACAACAAATCCAAACAGTATTGGATTCGTTTTGCTGCATTTTGGGTTTCAATATTGGCTACAATATCAAAAACACCAGGACCAAATTTACCACCAACTAACATGATCCTAAAAGGCAACATTAAATCACCCGGCTTAAGACCATGTTCGGCTGCCAATGCTTTAAAATGTGTCTCCAACAAAGTTGCATCATTTGGTGCTGCTTGATTGGAATAGGCATCCATCAGCGAAGTAAAAAATGCAGCTTTTGCTGGGTCCCATTTTGGTAGGATGGATGCAGTATCTACTTCGATTGGAGCAGCAAAGAAAAAGGAGGATTGAGGAATGAAGTCGGTTAATAACTGACAACGTTCTTTTACCAGTCCAATCACTTTTACCAAATAGTTTGGTTCATGTATTTCAATTTTTGCAGCTTCAAAATAGGGCGCTACTAAATTTGCTAAATAAGTATTGTCGGATTGTTTGATCCATTCTTGGTTAAACCATTTTGCTTTTTCGTAATCAAACTTCGCACCACCTTTGTGCACTCTATCTAAACTAAATTTTTCTATCAAACTGTCTAAGGAAAATAATTCCTGATCTGTTCCATCGTTCCAGCCCAACATCGCTAATAAATTAACAAACGCTGCTGGCAAGAAACCTCTTTCTTTAAATCCAATGGTTGATTCTTTTGTATTTGGATCTATCCAATCCATTGCAAACACAGGAAAACCCAAACGGTCCCCATCGCGTTTGCTTAATTTACCATTGCCATCTGGCTTTAAAATCAATGGAAGATGCCCCCATTTAGGCATTTGATCTAAGCCAAATAAGTTTTTCCAAACTAAAATATGAACAGGGGCACTTGGTAACCATTCCTCACCTCTAAATGCATGGGTAATTTTCATTAAAAAATCATCTACCACCACCGCTAAATGATAAGTCGGCATACCATCTGCTTTCAATAATACTTTATCGTCCACCATGCTTGTATCAAATTTCACTTCGCCACGAATTAAGTCTTCAAAAACCAGTTCTTCTGAATCTGGCATATTGATGCGCACTACATAAGGGGTATTTTCATTTAATAAGCGCGTCACTTCTACAGCAGGTAAAGTCAAAGAGTTTTTCATGCCAGTTCTGGTAGCACGATTGTATTGAAAATTTGGAATCTCTTTTCTTTTTGCATCTAATTCGTCTGCAGTGTCAAAAGCATAATAAGCATTGCCTTGCTCGATCAATTGAGATGCATATTGCTTGTACATCGGCTTTCTTTCGCTCTGTCTGTAAGGACCATAAGCACCACCATGTATAGGGCTTTCATCTGGAGTTAAACCACACCATTCGAGCGTGTCTAAAATATATTGCTCAGCGCCTGGTACAAAACGAGACTGATCCGTATCTTCAATTCTTAAAATGAATTGACCATTGTATTTTTTTGCAAATAAATAATTGAACAAAACAGTACGTACACCACCTAAGTGTAAACCACCGGTGGGAGAGGGTGCGAACCTTACTCTTACCTGTTGATCAGCCGAATTTTCCATGAACAGTTTATTTTTACAAAGATAAGTTGCAAACGGGCAAAAGAACCATTTATCTTTGGGTATGTATTTCATTAAAACACCCTTTTGGCTAAGGCTTATTTATAGGTCTTGTATTTGGCGAAAGTCCAATCAAGACAGGGTGCTTTATTTAAGTTTTGATGATGGTCCGCATCCAGAAGCAACCCCATTTGTTTTAGAACAATTGGCAAAATTTGATGCCAAAGCAAGCTTTTTTTGCATTGGTAAAAATGTACAATTGTTTCCAGAAATTTATGGTGAAATCATTGCAGCAGGTCATGTAGTGGGCAACCATACACAAAACCATATGAATGGTTGGAAAAATACGACCGAAAATTATATTGCCAATATTGAAGAAGCAACAAAGTGGATTGATTCTAATTTATTTAGACCACCTTATGGCAGGATTTCTTTTTCGCAAATCAAAGCCTTGCGTTTAGATCCTAGTTTGCCACAAGACATTATGATGTGGGATGTGTTGAGTGGAGATTTTGATACCACCATTACAGGTGAACAATGCGCAAATAATGTGATTCAACATACAGGGCCGGGATCGATTGTTGTTTTTCATGATAGTGCAAAAGCGTTGGATCGATTGCGTATTGCATTACCAAAAGTATTAGCACATTTCTCCAAACTAGGGTATCAATTTAAGGTATTGTAAATGCCATAAAACGCCATTAATAAAAAAGCCAGGGTAGAAACCCCGGCTGTATAATCCGTACCCTATAAAAAACAAAGTTTACATCCAATGAAGGGATGGGTTAGTAATTTTATTCTTAAACGCATAAATAATGCCTTTTAGTATGTTCTTCATTAAAAAAGTGCTTTTTTTGTGCCTCAAACCAGTTGATCATGCATTTTATTGACACACACGCCCATGTTTATGCCGAGGAATTGACTTCAGATCTTGATTTGATAATGAAAAATGCAATAGCTGTTGGTGTCAATAGAATAATCATGCCCGCAATTGACAGCACTACTTTAGTTGCGATGTTAAAAGTGGAACAGCAATTTCCGGAGCATTGTATTGCAATGATGGGTTTGCATCCTTGTTATGTAAAAGAAAATTATAAAGAAGAATTAAAGTTGGTAGAAGATTGGATAGGGAAAAGAAAATTCATAGCAATAGGGGAGATTGGGTTGGATTTTTATTGGGATAAAACTTTCACCAAAGAACAACATATTGTTTTTGAAACACAAATGCAGTGGGCACTAGATCTGCAATTGCCAATTGCGATTCATACAAGAAATGCGATGGGAGAAACCATAGAAGCGGTGAAGCCTTTTGCAAAAAAAGGATTGCGAGGTGTGTTTCATTGCTTTAGTGGTAGTAAAGAATCGGCAGAACAAATTATTGGCATGGGCTTTCATTTAGGATTGGGTGGGGTACTCACCTATAAAAATGCAGGTGTCGCAGAAGCGGTAAAAGATATCCCAATGGAATACTTAGTCTTGGAAACCGATGCGCCTTATTTAGCACCAGTGCCTTATCGAGGTAAAACCAATGAGCCAGCTTACATGTTAGAAGTGGCTAAGAAGTTGGCCGAAATAAAGTCTATACCATTGCATGAGATTGCAGCTATCACGACAAGCAATGCAGAAAAGCTGTTTGGATTGGGTAAACCCTAAAAAACCAATTATTTATTTTACATTTGCAGTCCTTAAAGAGAGGTGTCCGAGTGGTTTAAGGAGCACGCTTGGAAAGCGTGTATACGGCAACGTATCGGGGGTTCGAATCCCTTCCTCTCTGCAAAGCCTATCACGAAAGTGATAGGCTTTTTTAATGCGAGGCCGCGAAACAAGCTCGCTCTTGTAAGCATGGACGTGTGAAAAAAGCCAAAAGCATGCTTCACATGCTTTTGATAGGCTTTGGTAAAAGAGAACTTTTGGGATGACGGCGAAGTGCAATGCAGCCGTCAATCCCAATAATTATTAAAAAAAACAAGTAAAGTTATTTTATTACCCTTGCAGAAAGTTCCATTTTATAATACTTTAATGCATCATTGGTAATCAGTACAAGTTCTTTCTTAACTGGACCAATAAATCCTGTACTATTAAATGTCGCTTTAATTGTAATTTTCTGATTTGCTGTGATTTGCTTTGGATATTCTACAATAGTACATCCACAAGTGCTTGTTACAGAATAAATTTGAATAGTGTTTTTTGTTATATTCTTTAGTTCAAAATTCACTGTAGCAATTTTACCTTGTTTTAAATCTCCGATTTTTACAGAATTATTTTTTATTTCTATAGCACCTTTTGGTAATTTAACATTTTCGAAAAAATGTATAAAACTTACATTTAAGATTAGTATTGTTTGGAAAAATATTTTCATAGATTTTTATTTTATTGTTGGAGTATAGTAAAAGGGGCCTAATTTTTCATAATTTAACATGCCAACATCTCTAATTGGGTAGTTACGGTATATATGGTTTATTTGATATTTCTTTTTTAGTTCAGCTTCACTTAATTTAACCATTTTTATATTTGAATAATAAATATTATCAATCCTTTCAATTATATTTCCATTTTTATCTTCATATATATGTTTTTCATTAAGATAAATAGGGTGTGGTATATCATTAAAATATTGAAATTTAACACTACCACTTGTCTCAATAATATTTTTTATATTAATACTCGTATCAGCATTTGAAATCTCGTTTCTTTGTTTAAAATCGATCTGTATTATAGTGAAATCTTTTTTTCGAATATAGAATATTTTATCAAGTGATGAATAGTAGATATTTCCAATTTTATGTCCGTTAATATGCCGATCTACTTTATCAATTAGTTTTTTTGATTCTTCAATTTTAGGTTCATATTTTATCACATAAATACTATCTCCACCAAAGGCAGTTATGTCAATAATTTTACAATCTGCGATCCTGAATTTATTATTTGGCAACATTAATAACCAATAAAATAATCCACTTTCTAATTCTGAAAATAATTGAGGTTTTTCAGTCCCATTAAAATTTATAAAAGAAGTTGTGTCAGTATATTTATTAAAAAATACACTATACCAAAATGACTTTCCTCTTAAATAACTTCTTAACCCTTTAAGTGTAAATCCTTCATCATGTGCATAACCTCTAAATTTATATTCACTTGTTTTTTTCGTATTTTGTTTTATAGTAATATTTTTTTGAAAATCTGATTCAAACGGCGTTGTTGATTCTTCTAGCTTTATTTTTTTTACAAAATTATCCCAATTGAATAAAGATTGAACAATCACTTCTGGCAAAGTCACTATATCTTCGTAAAGTTTGATTGGTTCTTTATTTAATAATGAAATAGGAATTTTAATACTTTTATAACCAAGTGCATTAATTATAATACTATCATTACTTGATGAGTTGTTTATCATAAGCATTGAAAAATAACCTGCATTATCAGTAATGGCATTTGATTCATTGTTTTTTGATTTAAGAAATACACCTTCTATTGGTAAACTTGTGATACCATTAATAATTGTACCTTGAATTTTTTTCTCTACTTGAGCTTTGCTTTCCACATAGATTATAGAGCAAATAAAGAATATCAATATTGACTTAGTATACATATTTTATTTTTGTTTTCATCTACTAAACCCACAATACTGGTATTAGTTGTTCCTATAAATTTGAAATTAAATGGAATCTCTTTTTCATATATAAGATTAACCCCTTTATATATTTGTAAATATTTTTCTTTGCTTGAATTATTATTAATAATTCTACAAATAAATTCTTTTTTAAATATAAATAAAGCTTCAATTGAATTGGCCTTTTTTTCAAGGTTTAAATATTTTTCTTGATCGAATGCTATATCTAATCCGTCATTATATATTTTATTTTGTAAAAATTTGCCGGAAATACCAAATGCATATTTTTGTATAAAATCTTTATTATACACATATATTAAAGAGTCGGCAGCGAATTGTATATAAAATAGTGAATCTTTTTTGACAAAATAGGATGCATCTTGAACAGTTAAACAACATTTATTTTTATATAGCGAACTTCTTGTTATTGGAATTGGGGCAAGTGTTCCTTTTTCAATATTAAATATTCCAAATGGCCTTGATTTTAGAAAATATTGTAATGTATTATAGGGATTAAAAGAAGGAGCTTCAGATTCAATTGATACTATAATCTCATTTTCTGAAATTTGATAAAAACTCTTATAACGTTCATTTAGTTCATATGCTGTCATATTATTTGCATTTGGAACTGATAGCATTGATTTTAATTTTTCACCCCCTAAAAATTTTATTTTATTGATTGATTTAATTTCTAAATCATTGCTTAATAATGCATATTCTCTTCCAAAAATTGATACATAACCATTTGAGTAATTAGAAAATGAATAGGGTCTAGTAAATTTATTATAATCTATTGTTTTTTCTATACCTCCATTTTGTTTAATTATTTTACCTGAATAATCAAATATTGTTATTATATGAAAAAGGTTATCATACAAAACAATATTTGAATCGATTAAAAAATAATTATTATTTCCTGAATTATTATATTCTTGAAATGAATATAAACTTTGCTTAAATTTTAATGTATTTTCATTTTTTAAATTACTTTTTTCTATTTTCCATTTTATATCATTTTCAATCTTAGTATTATTTTCGAATAAACAACTTGTTAATTGGGTTAAATAAACTATACTTATAAAAAATCTATTTAAATATTTCATATGATTTTGTATATATTATGATCATCCTTTTCAAGGGATGATCATAATAGGTGTTTTTATTATTAACTTACTTATTAACCACAATCTGAACTCGTGACACAAGCTGCTCTAAAACTTATACATGCACCACTTTGACATGTACCATGTTTACATCGATTTTGAGGAGTATCCGGACATAATGCATCTTCAATCATTTCCCATAAGGCTATAAAAGTTTTTGCAGCGATCTCCCAATTGAAACTAGCCAGAGTTACATTTGTTACATTACTATTAGCGTAAGTTGCACTAGTACCAGTTAAAGCAGGCATTAGCATCATAAATGAAACCATTGCCGCTAGAAAATAATTTTTCATCTTTTTCATTTTATACATTTTATTTCTTACCCCATTAATCACTGTGGAGTAATTGCAGCGGATTTTTATTTCTTATCTGAAAGGTTCCATGTTCGTAAATGCATACTCGGCTATTTTCAAGTCCCGAAGTAGTGTCGTTATCTACCAACGTCCAATTATTTAACCGCGGCCGCAATCAGGGGAATTGAAATAACCCTTTTGGTACCAAATCCTTATTTCAGCAAGTAATCATATCTAAAATCACCTGTTAATTGTTCATTATGAATCGTATCAGCGTTTTGATGATTTTCAATGCTTGGTTTTATTCCTTTCAAGTGATCCACAATAATCCCTTTCCCATTCATTGATACATTTCCTGATACATTGCAAGCACTTAGGGTTACGATAATAAATAGTAAAAAAATCAATAAAATAAATTGAATAAGCCCCACTCCTGTACTTACTTTTTTCATATCGTTATTTTTTAATCAACATTCAATTAGAAGAACCAACAGGACGACCATGGCTAAATGACACGTCCTGTTTCTGTTCTTCATCACTTTGGGAGACAATTCAATCTAACTAAATAAAACAACCTATCTATATACAAATGCAATTCAATAATTAGTTCGCACATTTAAATCAAACTAATTATTTTGTCGCTCCAAAGTTTTTTTTGCTTACACACTATTTCTTTTAAAAAAAAATTCTACAAATACATACATAATTCATAGAATTTTTATTTCATAATTAATATTAGAATTAATTTTTGAAATAAAATCAAAAGCAAAAATTTCTTAAAATAGTTTAACGGAGTAAATTCGTAGAGAAAATTCTAATCTACAATACATGTAAATAAAGGCTTACAGAAGTCTAAGTTTTTAGAAAATATGCAATGAAATTTAGAGTAAATACTAAATTTAAATCTCCTTCATGTGCTCGTCCATTCTTTCATTGTATTCCAATGGCTCATTTTTCCAATTCTTATTATAAGAGACAAACCAGCCTAACCAAATAGAACGAGATAGGCGCATTAAAATAGGTTGTATTAAAATCAATAAAAATATAGTGGTACCTAACCAATAAAACATCCTGTTGTCATCTAATTCCCAAGTCATGCCAATCAATACTTTCCATGCAACAAACATAGAAACAAAATAGGCGACTGTTAAAGCATAACTTACATAACCAGTACCATAATAAAATCCTACTTCAATTTCAGTTTGCTGACCACATACTGGACAGTGATCATTCATTTTTGTGATATTGGAAAGGTCGTAAGGATTGGAACTAGTGAAGAGTTTACCTTCTCTACATCTTGGACATTTATTTGATAAAGTGCTGTATAGGTAGCTATTTTTCATACCGCAAAGATACCGAAAATTAAGGAGCAATCAATTGCTCCATCTGTATGCCTCTAGAGCCCTTTATAAGTAGGGTATAGCCCTTCAAGTGTTGTGCTTGTAACCAGGCTTTAGCTTCAATCACAGTATCAAAATATAGGTAGTTATGATCACAAGGCTTAAACTCCGATCCTACAAGAATTACCTGCTCCCAATTGGTTTGTTTCAATTGATCAATCAGTGCTTGATGTTCCATTAATGTATCAATGCCTAATTCTCTCATCCCGCCTAAACAAACCATTTTATTGTTCTTATTTATCTTAGCAAAATTCTCCACTGCTAATTTCATGCTCGAAGGATTGGCATTGTAGGCGTCTAAAATTACTTCGTTGTTATTCCAAGTCAATAATTGTGAACGACTATTGGTTGGGATATAATTTTCAATTGCTGACTTTATTTTTTCATTGGGTACTTTAAAGTATTGTCCAATAGTAACAGCAGCTAATACATTGGGTAGATTAAAATTTCCAACTAAATGTGTTTGGATAGAATCTATTTCAATGCCTTTTTTAAATTGGACAGACAACATACCATGATAATCTATCGCATCTCCTTGAATTTGTCCTTGTTCTTTTCCATATCCAATGATATGTTGGATGCCTTGCGCCATTTGCACTAAGTAGTCAAAGTCTTCCATTAAAAACACGGTGCCATTGTGCGCGCGTAAAAAATCAAACAATTCACCTTTTCCTTTTTTCACACCTTCCAATCCACCAAATCCTTCCAAATGCGCTTTACCACAATTTGTAATCATGCCATGCGTTGGTAAAGTATAAGCGCAATAACTTTCAATTTCTTTCTGGTGATTCGCGCCCATTTCAATAACCGCTATTGCTGCATCTTTAGGGATGCTTAATAAAGTCAATGGCACACCAATATGGTTGTTTAAATTTCCTTGTGTAGTATGAGTATTAAAATGACTTGCTAAAACAGCATAGACCAATTCTTTTGTAGTTGTTTTTCCATTGCTACCTGTGATGGCGATAAAAGGGATGTCAAATTGTTGACGATGGTATTTTGCTAAAGCTTGTAGGGTGGTTAATACATCATCTACCAAAATTATACGGTCTTGATAGGAATCACTATCAGCAATTGCTTCGTCCACTATTGCATAAGCTGCACCTGCTTCTAATGCAGCTAATGCAAAAAGATTTCCATTGAAATTGGGGCCTTTTAGTGCGAAATATAAATCACCCTTTTTTAACTTTCTGGTATCTGTTACTACAGATGGATGTGCAATGTAAATTGAATATAAATCTTCGATTGATCCAAGCTTCATAGCAATTGAGTTTAGCTTTTTGCCATCAATAAACAAGTAGCAGTTGCTACAAGCCCTTCTTCTCTACCTGTAAATCCCATTGTTTCTGTAGTCGTTGCTTTGATAGAAATATCCTTATTGCCAATATGTAAAATGGCAGCAATACATTCCTGCATCGCAATTACATAAGGCTTAATTTTTGGTGCTTCTAAACAAAGTGTGGCGTCTATATTGACAATTTGATATCCTTCTGCTGTGATTAAATCGTAGGTTCTTTGTAATAAAATCTTACTATCAATATTTTTAAATGTATTGTCTGTGTCTGGGAAATGTGTGCCAATATCACCTAAGCTTAATGCACCTAAAAGGGCATCGCAAATGGCATGCAGTAAAACATCTGCATCGCTATGTCCTAAGGCACCTTTGTGATGTGGGATAAGAATGCCTCCAATCCATAAATCTCTACCTTCTACCAATTGATGAAAATCGATGCCTGAACCAATGCGTAAATTCATTAAAAGATATTTTTAAATTTCTGCCATAAATTAGGCTGTTCTTCTTTCGCATCTGGCGTATCCATTCCAAAAGCAGAAATCGCACATCTAAATCCAATTGTACTGGTAGCTTTATCTTGATCTAAATACCTTCTTGTTCCTGGGTTCAACCAATAAGGACGGTCTTTCCAACTACCACCTTTATATACTCTAGATTTATTGGAGATCATTGTGTTGGCACCTGATTCATAACTAGAGGTATTGGCATCATCACCATCTAACACATTATTGCCTCTGTAGGGATTAAAATCATCCATGTCGATACTATTCATTGGTCGATAGATATCAGCAACCCATTCATTTACATTGCCACTTAAATTATATAAGCCCAATGGGTTTTGTAAAAAACTATTGATTTTACTTGGAAAACCAGCACCATCATTTGAATAACCAACCATGCCCATATAGTCGCCGCTTCCATTTTTGAAATTGGCCATGAACATCCCGCGTTTGCTTCCTTCTTTTTTACTAATCTTACCTGATGGGTTATTTCTTAGACCATCATTCCCGCTCGAACTCCAAGGATAAGGTGAATTAGAGGAAATGATACTTGCATTAGGTGTGCCTGAGTTGGGTCCAGCTTTTGGGTTGTTAAAATTCGAGATATAATTCTTTCCGCTAGAAACTTTTGCTGCATATTCCCATTCTGCTTCAGTAGGTAATCTAAAATCAGGAATTAACACATAATCCCCCAAATTCTTGTTCTTTACTTTTGTAGTAGGAGTGAATGTGGTTGTTTTTTTATTGCTATCAACTAGACTATTACTTGCTTCCATCTTCCCTAAATAAGGTTTAGTTGGATCAATTAAACCATATTTGATTAAAGTTTTCTCATTGGCTCTATCTGTTCTCCACCTGCAATATGCATTGGCTTGCTCCCAACTTACACCTACTACAGGATAGTCATCGAATGCTTTGTTTCTAAAATAGCCCTCCACCATTGGTTCATTGTAAGCAAGATCGGTCCTCCAAACTAGTGTATCTGGAAGTGCTGCTCTTACGATGGAATCTTTCCCTAATGGTAAAAAGACACGTTCAAGCCATTTTACATAATTTCTGTATTGCTTGTTACTTACTTCGTATTGGTCGATTCTAAAAGAACTCACAGTGACTCTTCTCAAATTGTTGTTCCAATCACCCATGATATTTTCCTGGTTCATGCCCATGGCAAATGTACCACCTCTAATCAAAATGGTACTATCGTATGGGTCATCTTTGTCGGCAAATGCAACTTGATTGCTTTGTTTACTGTCGAATTCAGAGATCATTTTTGGGCCTAAAAAAAGAACCGCAAAAAATAATAATATGCTATTGATAAAATTCATCTGTTTTGTTTAATCAGTGCTGTTTAAAATCTTCTGCGAATATACTTGCTTTTTCACTCAATTATTCAAATGCAAATAGATTCTTATGTTAGTAAAACCCTAATTTTAGGGTATGAGACTTCTCGTTTTAACATTTTTTTTAATTGGATACTGCTTCCCTATTTTGGGATGGGGACAGGTAGGCATGCTTTCGAAAGGAAATTGGGTTAAAATAGCGGTGCCAAACGAGGGTGTTTATCAGTTGACTGGGGCACAATTTAAAGCGATGGGGTTTACAGGTAAATTGAATGCAAATCAAGTACAGTTATTTGGAATGGATTTGACAAAACTTAGCGAAAAAGTGCCCAATACATTGCCAGATAGTTTAACAGAAATAGCCATTGAAATGCAAGATGGGGGAGATGGGATTTTTGATGATCAAGATCAATTTTTGTTTTATGCACAAGGACATTATAAATGGGTCAAGTCAGCAATGGATGAAGCACCTATTCGTCAAAAAATCACAAGCAATGATTCCTTGTACTTTTTCCTACGCATTGGAACAAATGGAAAAAGAATCACAAGTTTTAACAACCCTGGTGCTGCATCAAAAATAGTACAAACTTATGCGGCCAAGTGGTTAATCGAAAAAGATACGATCAATATTTTAAGTAGTGGTAAAATTTGGTTAGGGGATCCTATGGGGACTGGTCTTGGTAAAAGAACGACACAGTCCTTCTCGCTTAATATGGAAGGCTTGCAGCTCAATGCACCGATCATTTTTCAGAGTCAATTGGCTGCATCCACTTATCAAACAGATGCCTCATTTGCAATTAAGTTGAATGATCAATTATTGAGTACGAAATTATTAAATCCTGTTTCTGGAAACATTTTTGATGATGCCTATAAAATACGATTTGATAGCAGTACCATTTGGTTAGATAAAACTAAAGTGCAGAAGTTGGGACAAAGCTTAAGCAATATGAACCTGCAGGTTGATTTTAATGCATCAACAGGCTCCACGGGTTGGATTGATTATATGGTATTACAGGGACAAAGAACAATTGGTTTTTGGGGCAATACAGGATTTGGTTTTGACTACCAATCTAGTAATCCAGTAGGTCAAACAATTGAATTTGAAATTCAAAATGCGACGACTCAAACCAAGGTTTGGGATTTGAGTCAATACCTTCAACCTGTAGCATTGAGTACGCAAATGCGACAAAATACAATAGCCTCATTTAAAGTTTCGGATGACGCACAAAAATATTTTTATGTCTTTGAGGCCAATAAAATTAATTCGGCACAATTGTCTAGTCTGATCCGTAATGATAGTAGTTTCTCTGCAAGCCCGGTAGATTATATCATTATTTCGGCACCTGATTTTCTTCCAGCAGCAAAGGCCCTTCAATCCTTTCATGAAAAACAAAATGGCTACAAGGTTGGATTATTCAATGCAACCCAAGTGTTCAATGAAATGGCAAGCGGACAACCTTCGCCTATTGCCATTCGAAATTTTATAAAATACATCATTGAACAATCCAAGTTAAAAAATCAATCAAGGCCTGCTTATGTTTTATTGTTTGGGATGGGCAATTTCAATGCACAAAAAATTCAAATCAATAAAGAATTACCAGTCTATACAAGTGAGGTCTCCAATGCTATATTAACTTCCTATAGTTCAGATGATTTTTACGCAATACAACAAGCGGGCAATCAAATTCAGTTTACACAGACGATTGATTCTATTAGTTTGGCAATAGGCAGGATTCCAGCAAGAACCATTGCCGAAGCCAATAAAATGGTAGAAAAATTAATCCAATACCAATCTAGCAAAAAAATGGGGCTATGGCAAAACCAATTGACTTGGGTTGCAGATGACGCGGACTATAATTTACATCTTCAGGACGCAGAGGAAATCATTGGAAATTTAAAAATAAAAACAGCTAATTGGAATCATAAAAAATTGTATTTAGATTTATTTAAAGCGAGCCAAACATTGACTGGGAACACCTATCCAGATGTAAATAAGGCAATACAAGAATCGGTACAAGCAGGCACATTGGTTTTGAATTATACAGGTCATGGAAATTTTTTACGCTTAACAGAGGAGGCGGTGATTTCTAAATCAGAAATGCAGTCTTGGAATAATGCGGGTAAATTGCCAATTATGGTCACAGCCTCTTGTGATTTTGCGCCCTATGACCAACCTGGAACTGCTCCAATTGGTTTTGATGCTCTGATGCAAAATGATAAAGGCATTATTGCATTGGTTGCGGCCAATCGACTTGTCTTTGCATATAGTAATAAACAAATTAATGATGCATTTATGCAGGCATTATTGGTACCTAATTCCAGTGGTCAATTTATGTCCATTGGGCAAGCCTTGCAAGCTGCCAAAAAATTTAATTTTAGTAGAAATGGGGATCGCTTAAATGCATTTAAGTTTGGCTTGATGGGGGATCCAGCTATGCGCATCGTGCAGCCGAAATACCAAATTAAATGTACTGACTTGAATCAATTGCCTTGGTCGGACACCATCAATTTAAAGGCTGGCGGAAAGTATACGATTAAAGGAAATTTATCTGCAAAAAATCAAACCCTTCAAAATTTCAAAGGCTTTATAGACATGGTTTTATGGGATGCTCCAAGCACCAAAAAAACTTTAGCAAATCAAGTGAATAGTCAATCTGTAGCCATCGAAACCCAAGATCAAGCAATCTTTAAAGGAAAGGCAACAGTGCAAAATGGACAATTCGAAATCAGTTTCATCCTGCCCGGCAACCTGCCTTCTTCTAATTCGGCAGCACTCAAATTACAGCTATACGCTTACAATGATACAGCTGATGCAAGCATGCAATTGCAATCCATTTTTATTCAAGGTTCAGCCACACAAAATAGATTAGATACCATTGGTCCAGTCATCAACAGTTATGTTAATGATACGTCTTTCAAATCTGGAGATTGGGTAAGCACCCCATCAACATTATTTGTGCGTTTAAAAGATAGTTCGGGCATACAATCCTCGGGCATTGAATTGGGACAGGATTTGAAATTAATTATTGATGACACCCTTGTAAAAAATTACAACCTGAATGCTTTTTTCACTTACGATGAGAATCAATATCAGTCAGGGATGATTCAATATCCTTTACCAGTTCTTGAGGAGGGCAAACATCAATTGATTCTCAAGGCCTGGGACTTGTTAGGCAATGTTTCCAAAGACACTATTTGGATAGAAGTGCCTAGTAAAAAAAATAAAAATATTCGAAATTTAAGTATTAGCCCTAATCCTGTGCAGACCAATGCTAAGTTTAGTTTTGAGCTCAATAATAGTGTAGACCCAATATTGATGCAATTAGAAGTCTTTGATGCCAGTGGAAGACGACATTTTACTACGAGTCAACAAATACAACCTAAGGGCAATAAAATTGTCATTGATTGGGGTGGCCATACCAGTAATGGAGCCCTTTTGCCACCTGGGAAATATTATTTCAAAGTCATCGTTCAGCAAAATGGGTTAATAGAACAAATGTTAAATGGATTTTTAAAATTTTAAATATTGATTTCTAGGATTATCTTTACTAATATTGAATATTAAAGCATTTAAGTATGATTAAAATTGCCTCCATCAAAACAGCCTTATTTGTAGTTTTGTTTTTTGTAGCGAATTCAATTTCAGCACAACGAACAATTAGGTTACAAAGTACCGCTGTACCATTTATGATGATATCTCCGGATGCAAGATCTGGTGGTATGGGTAATTTGTCTATTGCCATGTCTCCAGAAGCAAATGATCTTTTTGGCAACACTGCAAAGATCCCATACTTAAATAATAACCGTGGTTTTTTAATTAATTATACGCCCTGGTTAAAAGACTTAGGATTGAATGATGTGTATTTAGCGAGCGCAGGTTATTTTAAAAAATTAAATAGTTTTAGCGGGATCAATAGTTCCTTACGTTTTTTTAGTTTAGGTAATATTGATTTCACAGATGAGTCAGGACAATCTACTTTACCTTCTCAAAGGCCTTCAGAATTTAGCTATGATTTTGGATATAATCTTTTATTATCAGACGCCTTGAGTATAGGTGCAACAATTCGGTATATCAATTCAAGATTGGTACAGGGGTCATATGGCACCAATGGTACTAATTTCAAAGCTGGTAATACTTTTGCAGGAGATATTAGTTTATTCTACAAACAAAACGAAGACTTAGAAGGCTTTCATGCGGGTTTGGTTTTATCTAATTTAGGAGGTAAAGTGAGTTATTCTAATGAGTCAAAAAATAAATATTTTATTCCAGCAAATATTGGATTGGGCCTTGCCTATTTAAGTAAATTTGATACAGAGAATTCATTAGAAATGGGGGTGGATATCAATCGTTTAATGGTACCTGCTAGTCCAGGTAGTAGTGATGCTCAAGTAGTTGATCAGTATTTTTCTCAATCCGTTGTATCCAGTTGGTTTAATTCTTTCTCGAATAAATATGGCATGCCTTTATCTGAATCCTTAAAAGTATCCGTAGGTGCTGAGTACAATTATGCAGATCGATTTCATTTGAGGGCTGGTTATTTTATAGACAATAATAAAAACCTAGGCAGCATGCAATATTTTACAGTGGGCTCTAGCTTCCAATACCAACAGTCTAAATTCAATATTTCCTATTTGGTCCCTACAGGGGGTGGTATTACAAGAAATCCATTGTCAAATACCTTGCGTTTTGGCTCCATTTTTTACTTCTAAATTATTTGTTAACTAAGGCAGTCTCGCTTCAATTTACCTGCTTTTTTAACTACTTTTGTGGCACATGTCTACAATCATTCCCATTGTGAACCACAGCCATCATCCTTTGCCTGCCTATGCAACGCAAGGGTCTTCTGGTTTAGATCTACGTGCTTTTATCACTGCACCTGTTCAGCTGGCACCATTAGAGCGTGTTTTGATTCCTACGGGATTGCATATTGCGATGCCAAATCATTTGGAGGCACAAATCCGACCAAGAAGTGGACTCGCGATCAAACAAGGGCTGACTTGTTTAAATACACCTGGTACCATAGATGCAGATTATAGAGGAGAGATCAAAGTTATTTTGATCAACTTATCCAATGAAATTCAAGTGATTCAAGACGGGGATCGGATTGCACAAATCGTATTTCAACAAGTCGAAAAAATGGAATGGCAATTGGTAGAAAATCTGGAGACAACCCAAAGAGGTGATGGAGGATTTGGGCATACAGGTAAAATATAAAAACACCACATGCGAATTGTAAAAAATAGTTTTTATTTGATTTTGTTACTTTTAACTGCGGCATGCGCGAATGTCAAGAAGGTACAAGTGATTCAAGATGCACTAGCTGTTAAAGTTGTTCCGGATTCCGCTGCATTGGCAGAAAAAGCAAGACTGGATTCTGTATTCATGGTAAAGGGCATTGTCAATAATATTGCCAATACTAAGATTGGCTTCAATACCATGAATGCAAAGTTGAAAATGGACTACGAAACTAGTAAGAATAAAGATAGTTATATTGCTAATTTAAGCATTCAGAAAGATAGCTGCATGTACATCACCATCAGAGGCGCAATGGGCGTGATTGGTTTAAAAGCATTTATCAACAAAGATAGTATTGTCTTGATCTTCCCCTTATCTAAAAAAACAGAAAGACATCCATTATCCTATTTACAAGAAGTAGTAAAAATTCCTTTAAATTATCAGACCATCGAGGACCTTGTAGTAGGTAATCCAATTTTCATGGATAGTATAGACATTGTATCTTATAAAGTAATCAATGAAAGATTACAAGTAAGTTTGATGGGTAAATTATTCAAAAACTTAATTATCCTCAGCGAGGACAATACGAAGTTGATTCAGTTAAAGTTGGACGATGTAGATGCTACAAAACACAGAACTTGTGACATCAATTACAGTCAACATACTTTAGTGAAAAACACACAGTTTCCACTCTTTAGAACCATTTCCATCAACGCACAAACCAAATTGGATATCGGGATGGAAATCAAGGAATTTAATTTTGATGAACCTTTGAAATACACTTTTACTATTCCAAAAACAGGCAGACGAAAATAATAAAGTGAAAAATGAATCCTATGCTTAAAAAATGGTCAATCCTTATCTGTATTTGTTTAGCCTGTTGCT
>JBILIU010000154.1:0-6547 GCA_044368905.1 Sediminibacterium sp.
GTTCACCATCTGCAACTGATTGTGATACCGATGGTGATGGCATACCAAATAGAATTGATTCGGATAGTGATAATGATGGTATATCTGATGTGATTGAATCCAATGGAACTGATACAGATGGTGATGGAAAAGTAGATGGTACTGTGGATACAAATGGAATACCAACAAGTTCAAATGGCGGAGTAACGCCTCCAAACACAGACGGAACGACTTTAACGGATCCGTATGATACCGATAGTGATGGTGATGGTATTTCTGATGCAATTGAAAAAGGCGCCAATGGAAATTCGCCTGTAGATACAGACCGCGATGGCATACCAGATTATCGTGATATTGATTCTGATAATGATGGCATCCCTGATAGTATTGAACGTGGAACAGGCACTTCTATTTTAGATACCGATGGAGATGGTATCCCAGATTATAAGGATACAGATAGTGATGGCGATGGTATTTTAGATGCAACAGAAGATGCTGGTTGCACAGGAATTGTGCCATGTACTCCAACAGATACGGATGGGGATGGTATTCCAAACTATCGTGATATTGATAGTGATGGCGATGGTATCAATGATCGAATAGAAAAAGGTACAGGCTCTACTTTATTGGATACCGATGGTGATGGCACTCCAAACTATTTAGATATTGATAGTGATAATGATGGTATTTCTGATGCAATTGAAAAAGGATTAGACCCAAATAATCCAGTTGATACTGACGGTGATGGCAAACCAGATTATTTAGATACTGATTCAGATAATGATGGTATTCCTGATGCTGTTGAAAAAGGCACAGGCACTACACCAATCGATACAGATGGTGATGGTATTCCAAATTATCGTGATACTGATTCTGATGGCGATGCCATTTTAGATAAAATCGAAGATGATGGATGTACTGGTACAGCTCCATGTACACCAACAGATACGGATGGTGATGGTATACCTAACTATCTTGATTTGGATACGGATGGGGATGGTAAATCAGATGCTATAGAAAAAGGTACTGGGCCAATTTTATTAGATTCAGATTTAGATGGTATACCTGATTATCGTGATGTTGATAATTTAGGAAAACCAGATGTACAAGTGACCAATAAAAATGTGGCTGTTTCGGGTAACCTAAATACTAATGACGAAGTACTTGTGGGTTCTACATATAAACAACCTGCAAATAATCCATCAAATCCAGCTGGAGCAACACTTGTTGTTAACTCAAATGGAACTTATACATTTACAGCACCAACTCCTGGTAAGTATATTTATTATGTTCCTGTTTGTGGTCCAAATCAAACAACTGGTTGTCCAGTAAGTCCTTTAGAAATAACTGTCCTTGATCCAATATCTAAAGATGCACCAGTTGCGAATAATGATTTTTTAACAATGGAGCAGGGTACAAGTAAATCGATTTCTATTTTAGCAAATGATAGAGCTGACTTGGGAACAAATTTGGAATCTAGTACTTTAACTGTTACTACTGTTCCAAAACGCGGCACAGTCATTATTAATAATAATGGTACAGTTACGTATACTCCAAATCCATTTTTTGTTGGAACAGATAGTTTAGTATACCGTATTTGTGATAATAGTACACCAACTTTATGTAGTAATGCAACATTATATTTTACAATAGAACCTTCAGGATCAACGCCTGTAACAACTGCAAATGAAGATTACGAAAGAGTATACGCTAACATAAATGGTTTAATAAATATTATAGGTAATGTTTTAACTAATGATATTAATAGTGCAAGTGGTACATTAACTGCTACTTTAGTGAATGGTCCAACAAGCGCACAAGGAACATTTACAATGAATGCAAATGGATCATTCACATTTACACCAACTGTAGGATTTAGTGGTCCAGTTGATATTGTGTATGAAGTTTGTAGTGCAACTCCAGTGGATTGTGCAAAAGCAACTTTACATATATTAGTTGATCCTGCTGCGACTTTAGTAAACGATGCAGCAACTGCATTTGTAAATATTCCTAAGACAGGCAATGTATCTACGAACGATGTAGTACCAGCAGGAACAACTTATGGCACACCTATTGCTGATCCTACGAATCCAGCTGCAGGTTCTGGCGCTGCATCTAGTGGAGCAGTGTTAACGATGACTGCAAACGGAACTTATACCTTTACTGCAACAGTTGCTGGTACTTATACTTATACAGTGCCAGTATGTGCACCAGGTCAAACAACCAATTGTCCAACTACAACCATCGTATTTACTGTTCCGTTGAATACTTTAGTGAATGATGTTGCAACTGCGTATAAAAATATTCCTAAGACTGGAAATGTATCTACGAACGATGTAGTACCTGCAGGCACAACTTATGGCACGCCTGTTGCAGATCCATCTAATCCTGCATTGGGAACAGGTGCTGCTTCAAGTGGTGCATTATTAACAATGACTGCAAATGGTACTTATACCTTTACTGCAACAGTTGCTGGTACTTATACTTATACAGTGCCAGTATGTGCACCAGGTCAAATAATTGATTGTCCTACAACTACCATCGTATTTACTGTTCCAGTGAATACATTAGTGAATGATGTTGCAACTGCTTATAAAAATATTCCTAAGACTGGTAATGTATCTACGAACGATGTAGTACCAGCAGGCACAAGTTATGGTACACCTGTTGCGGATCCTACGAATCCAGCTTTGGGCACAGGTGCTGCTTCTAGTGGAGCAGTGTTAACGATGACTGCAAATGGTACATATACATTCACTGCAACAGTTGCAGGTACTTATACTTATACCGTACCAGTTTGTGCACCAGGTCAAACAACCAATTGTCCAACGGAAACTTTAGTTTTCAATGTGCCAGAAAATAAACTAGCAAACGATACTGCTATAGCATATTTAAATCTTGCTAAGACAGGTAATGTTGCAACCAATGATCTTGTTCCAGCAGGAACAACTTATGGTACACCAACTGCTGGTGCAAATAATCCAGCTTTGGGAACAGGTGCAGCATCAAGTGGTGCAGTGTTGACCATGTCGACAACTGGTACTTATACATTTACTGCAACAGTTGCTGGTACTTATACTTATACAGTGCCGGTATGTGCACCTGGTCAAACAACCAATTGTCCAACTGAAACTTTAGTATTCAATGTGCCAGAAAATAAATTAGCAAACGATACTGTTACTGCATATTTAAATCTTGCTAAGACTGGTAATGTTGCAACCAATGATGTGACTCCAACAGGAACAACCTATGGTACACCAATTGCGGATCCAACCAATCCTATATTGGGTAATGGTGCCGGTTCAAGTGGTGCGATATTAACAATGACTGCAAATGGTACTTATACATTCACTGCAACAGTTGCTGGTACTTATACTTATACTATTCAAGTATGTGCACCTGGTCAAACAACCAATTGTCCAACAACAACCATCGTGTTCACAGTGATAGGTAACAATCCTCAAGGAACTATAAATCTAAAATACAATACTTTATTAGCTTCAGATTCGGTGCATGTTAAATTGAAAGCATATGATGGCGTAGGACCTTATACGATGATCTTTAAAAACTCAATCAATAGTCGTATTGATACAGTTAAAAATATAAAGGATAGTGCAACCATCTTGCTACCGCCATTTAGTAATAATGCAGTATTTACAATTATAAAAATTATTGATAGTAACAATAGTACAAGACTGGCTAATTTCGATAAGGATACAGCGAACTTAACCATATTGAGACCTAAAATTTTATTGACATTAAAAGCTGATTTACCTTCTAAATTACCTGATAACAGTTTCAAGACGAAGATTGTAATGAAGATTAAAAATAATGGAGGCCTTTATTTACAAAATGTACAAGTAGAAGCGGACTTATCAAAAGTATTCCCTCCTGACATGCAATTTGTGTTAGATAGCGTTAAAGTAACTTCAGGTAATTTGGCTTTAAATCCAACCTATTCTGGTTTTGGTGCCGCCAAAGCACCTAGTTATACCGCTAAAGTTGTGAACGGGTTCTCTATTAAGTATAGGGCTTTATCTACCTTATCTGGATCAGAATTATTTAATAATGGTGTGAATCTAGATATCAATGAAGAAGGTTCAGTTGTCTTTTACTTGACTTTAAAGCCAGGGGTCAATATTGACCCATTAGTACTTCAATTCACTACAGCTGGGGATGGTTTATTGGTACAAAAGGATGGTAATAAAAGTATGCAACCTACTACTTCCATATCGCATGATAATTCAAATATCAATGCACATCCATCGCTTACAGATATTGGTAAACCATTGCCAACTTATATACCATTCTTCTTAGTGAATGAAATCGGAGCTTCTTTAGAAGCATCTCAACCAGACACAGTGAATGGTGGGTATGTATTCCGTTTTAAATCAATCATTAAAAACTATAGTAATTCGAACTTAGATTCAGTGGCAGCTTCATTTGATATCAATCAATTTATAAAGGTTCCAGACTCTGCAAGTATTTATGGGACACCTACTGTAGTTGGCACTTCGTCATTTAATCCAAAGTTTGATGGAAAAAATGATATACAGTTATTTAAAGGGGTGAGTCAATTAAAAGTAGGGGATTCAATTAAAATTACGTTTGATTTATTTGTTAAAACAGCTAAGACAAAAGCAATTTGGCCAACTTATTTAATTGCAAAAGGAATCACAACAACAGGAGATTTAAGAGTTACAGACACATCCACAAATGGATCTAATCCAGATCCTAATGGAAATAAAATTCCTAATGAAAGTGTAAGAACTATTATTGGTATTGGACTTACTCCTCCACCAGCACCTGAAGTTATACCTGCAGTATATGAGGTGGATGACAAACGCAATCCTAAAAATATTGGTCAATTAGTTAAAAAGATACCTATTGGTACAGTGCCTACATGGTGTAATGTGGATGGCACTGCTTGTAGCATTATACCGCCAATTTTACCAAATATTGTGGGTACTTATATCTGGTGTGTGAAATCATTAGATACGGTCACTGGATTGTCAAGTACACCTTGTGTCTATGATACTGTTAGGATTATACCAATCAATAAGTATAGTAAATACGATTTAATTAAATCTGCTAAAAATGTTGAATACGATTTAAGCGGCAAATTTATTATAGGATTTAATTTTAAAGTAGTCAATAATACGGACCGCCAAATTGATTCAATACTTATTCAGGATGATTTGACAAAAACTTTTAAAAGAGCGGATGGGTACAAGTTAATTAGTATCTCTAGCTCAGGAACCTTGCTCGCCAATAATGCTTTTGATGGAATAAGTAATATTGAGCTACTTAAACCTGCGTCCTATTTAGCTGCCAATAGCTCAGATTCAATTGTCATTAAAATATTAATTGAATCAGAATCTATCGATGGGGACTTTAACAATGCTGCCAATATGAAAATATGGTCTGATTATGGTAAGCTTGATTTATTAAGTAATGATACTGTTGTTAATAAAAATGGTTTGACCAATCGAGTTGCAACAAAGTTTATTGTTCCCAAAATTTTATTAAATATTCCAGAAGGGTTCTCGCCTAATAATGATGGCATAGATGACACTTGGTTCATCAAGCATCCATTTGGAATGAAATTAGATGTGAAAGTTGTTAATCGTTGGGGTAATGAAGTATACGCAAATCCAGATTATAAAAACGAATGGAGAGGTAAAGGGGTTAAAAACTTCCTTGGTGAAGATTTGCCAGAAGGAACTTACTACTATATTGTTCGTACAATCGACAGAAATGGAGTTAGTAACAAATTTGCAGGACCATTAACAATTATTAGATAATGATGCATAAAGGTGAATATATAATGAAAATAAAATCCAGTAGCTATTGCCTAAGGATATGCTATATGATTGCATGCATTGTTATTTTATTGAACAATTCAAAATTATATGCTCAAACCGAACCTATGTATTCTCAATATATGTACAATATGTTGGGTGTGAACCCTGCTTATGCTGGTAATAGAGAGGTTTTGAGTTTGAACTTTTTTCAAAGAAATCAATGGAATGGTATCAAGGGTGCGCCTAAAACTACATCTGTCAGTATGGATCAAGCAATTAAAAATGGGAAAATTGGATGGGGTGTACAAGTTTATGATGATCGACTTGGGGTAGAAGCGGCTACAGGATTTAATGGAATGCTTTCCACCAGAATACAAGTATCAGAAAAAGGTATATTGTCTGGAGGATTGAGTTTTGGTTTGATGAATTATCGTATCAATTTAAATGATGTGCAGAATCGCAATAATCCAAATGATCCTAGTTTTATCAGTATCAATAATGCTTCTTCTTGGACACCTTCTCTTGGAATGGGGATCTATTATAATACAGATCGTTTTTATGCAGGTGTATCTACACCAAGTATTTTAAAATCTCGTTTAGCAAGTTATGATGATTTTGTTTCAAGTATTGACAAGTCAAATGCTTTTCATTTATTTGCCAATACAGGTTATGTTTTTGATGTCAATGAAGATCTTAAGTTAAAACCATCTACGATGATAAAAATGGTTAGCGGGGCACCAATAGAAGCGGATATCAACTTGAAT
>JBILIU010000075.1:0-6390 GCA_044368905.1 Sediminibacterium sp.
GATCTAAGTTAAAACGTAATGTATAACGTTTAAGGCTAGAATAGATATCAATACCCTCTTGATCAAAATAAGCTCCAGATAAGAAGAACTTAGTTCTATCAGATCCACCACTTAAAGTTAATTCATGTGATTTAGAAATACCCTCTCTATAAAAAATATCAGCATAATCGATATTTATGTTTCTTAAGCTATCTAAAGACCTTGCTTTAGATGCAGCAGTCATACCTGCTGGTATTGCTGGGTTATTTGGAGACCAAGTCCATCCTGGATTGTTCACGATTTTTTCTCTTTCCTCGTAAGCTAACATCTCACGTGTATTCATCATGTTTAATCTGTCGAAATTAGGGCGTCTAGTAATACCGTATTGTGTTTTATATGTTACAATATTCTTACCAGTTTTACCTCTTTTAGAAGTAATTACAATTACACCCGTACCACCTCTAGCACCATAGATCGCAGCTGCAGTCGCATCCTTCAATACAGTGATAGATTCAAAATCGTCCGGGTTAAGTGTTTGCATATCAAATGCAGGAATTGGCACACCATCTAATACATATAAAGGCTGTGCACCAGCACCTTGAAGTGATTTGATACCACGAATAGTGATTACCGCACTAGAACCTGGTTGACCAGATCCAGAGTTAACCAACATACCTGGAACACGACCTTGGAAAGCTTGGTCGAATGAACCTACTGGTACATCGTTTACAGTTTTACCACTAATTGTAGTTACGGCACCCGCGAATTTAGATTTACTTTCACGCGCATACCCTGTAATTACAACTTCTTCTAAAACCGCTTCTACAGATGCTAATTCAACATTAATTGTAGTAGCAGCACCAATGGTTCTAGAAAGCTTTGCATATCCGATAATACTAAAATTTACAGACTTCTGATCTGTAACATTAATTTGGTAATTACCATTTGCATCAGATAAAGCATTCACTTTACCAGCATTCACTGTTACGCCTCCTAATCCTTGCTTCGTTTTTTGATCAACTATCTTTCCAGAGATCTTCTTAGACCCCTGAGCCAATACTTGAAGCGCAAAACAAAAAACAAGAGAAGACAATAAAACAACTTTTCTCATGTGATTGATTTTTATTTAGAATACGAATATATTCCAAAAATTAACAAATTGTTATAATATATGCAAAAAATGAGGTTGAAAATAGTTTATATAAATAATTTTTATAATGCGTATAAATAATGCATATATATTAGGTAATTCTGTTAAACAAAATGACAAAAATAAGGATAGATTAAATGCACATTAAATTACTATTAATTCTTGCCAATTGGGCTTTCCAAGGCATTGAAGCTTATTGATTCGGTTTAGCTTTGCGGCATCAAATCAATTCAAATGAAAAAAACAATCTTGTTTTTGACAAGCTGTATGATGACTATCATCAGTTTTGCTCAAATTACCACTTCATCCATTTCAGGTGTTGTAGTAAATGAAAAAAAAGAAGTATTGGTTGGGGCATCAGTCATTGCGACACACGTTCCAACAGGTACTACGTACAAAACAGTAACTAACAAAACAGGCACCTATGTGTTTCCAGCAGTAAGAGTTGGTGGACCATTTACAGTAGTGGCAAGTTATGTTGGTTATAAAAACAATCAAGTAGCTGATGTAAGCACCAACTTAGGTGTGGCTAGCAATATTGATTTTGTTTTATTAGCAACTGGTTCAAACTTAGCAGATGTAGTTGTTTCTAGCAATAGAAATGGCTTATTCTCAAAAGAGCGAACTGGTGCTTCTCAACAATTTACCAGAAGAGACTTGCAAAATATCCCAATTACTGGAGCAAGAACAATCGATGGTATTACAAAGTACAATGCCAATGGAAACGGAAATTCATTTGGTGCACAGGATTCACGTTTGAACAACTTTACAATTGACGGTTCTCAGTTCAATAACAGCTTTGGTTTAGGTAATTCTGCACAAGCAGGTGGAAGAACTGGTGCCTCTGCAATTTCATTGGATGCCTTGGAGCAATTACAAGTGAACATCGCGCCTTACGATATTCGTCAGAGTGGTTTTACTGGTGCTGGTATCAATGCAGTAACTAGATCTGGTACAAATGATATTGAAGGTTCTTACTATCAAACACAAAGAGACAATAGCTCAAGATACGTGGGAGATAAAGCTGCTGGTGTTCCAGTAGTAGCTTCTAAGTTTGATGAGAAAGTGAGTGGTTTCCGTCTTGGAGCACCAATCATTAAAAATAAATTATTCATTTTTGGTAACTATGAAACATTAGAGCGTACAGAACCAGGTACCACTTGGTTTTCGACAGGTTCGCCAATCGCAACAGGTACACAAATTAGTAGAACTACTTATACCGACATGGAAACCTTATCGAACTTCATGAAAGATAAGTTTGGTTACACGACTGGTGCTTGGGAAGGTTATTCTAATGCGAACAAGAGTGAGAAATTCTTAGTAAGATTAGATTGGAACATCAACGACAAGCATAAATTAACAGCGCGTTATGTACAACATGATTCTGAAGCAGAAATCAATATTTCAAATTCTAACTCAGCAGGTGCTGGTAACAGAACACAATCTGCATTGTCTATGGCATTTGCAAATAGTGGTTATATCATTATGGATAATACGCGTTCTTATGTATTGGAATTAAACAGTAAATTATCAAACACTTTACACAACTCATTGATTGTGGGTTTTGATCAACAAATTGAAGATAGAAAATACAGAAGTTCATTGTTCCCAACAATTGATATCTTAAGCGGAACAACCACTTATGCTTCTGTAGGATTTGATCCATTCACACCAGGTAACAAATTAGATTACAATACTTTTCATATTACCGATAACATTACAAAATATGCTGGTAAGCATACTTTAACAGGTGGTGTTAATTTTGAAAAATACCAATCTAACAACTTATTCTTCCCGGCTTCTAATGGGGTGTATATTTTTAGTTCATTAACAAGCTTCTATGCTGCAGCGAACGAAAGTATTGCAAATGGTGGAAAGCCATCTGTAACAAATCTACCAACTCGTTTTCAATACAGATACTCTGCATTACCAGGTGCGGTTGATCCAATGCAAGTATTAAAAACAACACGTTTAGATATTTATGGTCAAGATGAATACCAATTTAGAAAAAATATCAAATTAACTTTTGGTTTAAGAACTGCCATCATTGATATTGAGCCAACCTCTATAGAAAATCCAGCAGTTACTGCAATGACTTTTGCTAAAGGAGAAAAATTGAATACAGCAGTGATGCCAACAATGCAAATTTTATGGGAGCCAAGATTTGGATTTAATGCAGATGTATTTGGAAATAAGCAAACACAATTAAGAGGTGGTACTGGTGTATTCACTGGCCGTCCTCCATATGTGTTTATCTCTAACCAAGTGGGAAACAATGGTGTGTTAACAGGTTATATTGATAGTGATAACAAGGGTACGACTAAATATGGTTTTACTGCGAATCCTGGTCAATATTATATCCCTTCAACACCAACTTTACCTTCTACATTTGACTTGGCATTTACTGATAAGAACTACCAGTTCCCTCAAGTATGGAAAACGAATATTGCGATAGATCAAAAATTACCTTTAGGTTTAATTGGTACGATTGAAGGTATTTACAATAATAATTTAAACGCAGTACATTATTATAATGCCAACTTAGATGCACCTACTGGAAACTTTGCAGGTACAGATACAAGAAGTCAATTTGCAAGAACAGATGCTGGTGTAAGAGTAAATGACAATGTTTCAAACGGTATCGTTTTAACAAATAAAGATGGCGCTTACTTTAAGTCTTTGACTTTGAAATTAGAATTACCATATAATAAAGGTTTATTTGGATCTTTTGCTTGGACTACCTCTAATGCAAAAGACTTTATGAGCGCAGGTTCAATTGCATCAGGTAGCTGGACATCTGCAAGAGCAATCAATGGTAACAATGACTTGTCATTATCAAATTCTGATTTTGTTTCTCCTAATCGTTTAGTGGGTGTATTTGGATATAGATTAGAGTATGGTAAAAAAGATGGAGGTGGTGCCACTTCATTCACAATAGGTTATGTTGGTAACCAAGGTAATCCTTACACCTACACTATTAGTGGTGATATGAACGGAGACAGAGTGAATAACAACGAATTGCTTTTTGTACCTAGTGCATTCCAAGATATCAAGTTTATTCCTTTGACTGTAGGTTCAAGAGTGTATTCTGAAGTAGAACAACAAGCTGCTTTCTGGAGTTATATCAACCAAGACGATTATTTAAAAACACGCCGTGGTCAATATGCAGAAAGAAATGCGTCATTTATTCCAATGTTACACCGTTTTGATTTGTCAATTGTACAAGACATTTTCGTAAATGTAAAAGGCAAGCGCAACACTTTACAAATTAGAGCGGATATCTTAAACTTTGGAAACATGTTGAACGACAATTGGGGTGTATCTCAAAGAGCAACGAACCCACAAGTCTTAGCATTCCAATCTGTTGTGAACAATCAACCTACTTATAGATTGGCTACAGAAAGATTTGCAGATGGTACGACAGGTTTAATCAAAAATAGCTTAAGCAAAAATGCATCTGTATTAGATGTATGGACAGCTCAATTAGGTATTCGTTATATCTTTGGAAAATAATTTAAGACTAGTTCTTTAAAGTAAATCTTAAATTATACTTTAACGACAACTTAAAATATTTGCTTTAAACCGCCCCAGATTGGGGCGGTTTTTTTATGCCTGCAAAAACTATTTAAGTATTTCAATGAACACTTTAAAGATGAATGAAATTGAGAAGATTGTTTATTGAAAAAAATGTAGGAACTTAGGAATCTAAATTCAAGTATATGGCCATATCTGTATGGGAACAGTCTACCTATTTTGCACCAAAGGACTTGGTGATTGTAGGCTGTGGCTTTGTAGGATTATGGACAGCTTATGAAGCCATCCATCAAAACCCCAAATTAAATATTACCATACTAGAGCGCGGCACTATTCCGTCTGGGGCAAGTACGCGCAATGCGGGCTTCTCTTGTTTTGGAAGTGTCTCTGAACTCATGTACGATGTGCAATTGATGGGTGAAGCTGCTATGCTAGAAACAGTAAAGATGCGCTATGATGGATTACAAAGAATACAAGAAGTGTTTAAAGCAAAAGAGATTGAATACAATCAATGGGGTGGTTATGAATTATTTGAAGGAAAAAAAACGATCAAGGATACAAAAGGAAAAGCAAGTAAAGGAGTAAGTAATAATCAGAGTGAATTGTATGATATCTCAAAATTGGAATCGGATATCGCATATTTAAATAAAATTTTGGCGCCCGCATTAAAAACGCCAAAGAAGCATGGGAAGTATTTGCCTATTTATACCAATGCTAGTAAGGATATTCAAAAGTTGGGTTTTCAAGGCATAGAGGCTTTGGCATTTAATCAATTAGAAGGACAATTAAATTCAGCAAAATTGGTATTGGCTTTGCAAAAAGCAGTGCAAGCTAAAGGCGTGCAAATTCTATTTGGTACCGAGGTGCAAAAGTTCAAAAGTCATAAAAAAGGCGTGACCATCACAACAAATTTAGAGGCAGTTTTAGAAACAAAAAAATTTTTAGTTTGTACCAACGGATTTGCAAAACAGCTCATGCCTAATTTAGATGTGGTGCCAGCAAGAGGACAGGTCTTTGTCACTGAGCCTATCAAAAATTTAAAATTTAAAGGTTGTTTCCATTTTGATGAAGGGTATTATTATTTCCGCAACCTAGGCAATCGTTTATTACTAGGAGGCGCAAGAAATGCCGATTTTAAAAACGAAAAAACATATTCATTAGAGACTTCTGCTACCATACAAAAAGTGTTAGAGAATTTTATGATGCAACGTATCCTGCCTAAGGGATCTAAGAAACCAAAAATAGAATTAAGATGGAGTGGTACCATGGGAATGGGCTCAATCAAAAAACCAATCATTGAACAAGTGCAACCCAATGTATACTGCGCAGTGCGCATGAGTGGTATGGGCGTTGCCATTGCACCAATTGTAGCAAAAAAAGCATTGAAATTAATGAAGGGGTAAGTTTAATTTACAAACAATTGAAGCGCTTGATGAGCGTCAGTTACTGGTATATCACTTTTCTTGAACCCTTTTTTATCTCTAGTTACAATAAGATTGATTTTGGAGTTGGACTTAGCTGAAACAAATTGAACTCCATCTTCAAAATCATCAAATTCACTATTAATTGCTTTATTAATAATTAATTCATTTGTAGGTAGAACAGATGTGGTTTTCAATAGATCTTGAAAAATCATAAGACATTTATTATGTGCAATTTTACTAATTCTTAAAAGATAATATATAGTCGTAAATGATTCAGCTGAAATATAAATTTTAATTTTATTG
>JBILIU010000012.1:0-23418 GCA_044368905.1 Sediminibacterium sp.
GCTGTACTCTAAATACAGGGCTATTGTTAAAATACACATCTGCATTATTTTTCATACCCCAGTTGGCTTTTAGTGCAGGCGCAACAGCAACTTGTAAGATACTTCCTGGAATATAAAATTTCTCTCCTGGTAGCGTGCGCTCTTTACCGTTATTCATTTCGGTAATGGCATTTTTAACAGGTAGTTTTAAATGGTATGCAAGATTAGCACTGGATCCTATTGTAATCACTGTACCTCCTGCTTCTATAAAAGTTTTTAACGCAGGGATAGATTTTTCGGCACTGATTCTTCCAACCATGGAATGAAATTCAGCAGGAATCTCGTCTAGGTTTGGTTCTCTTTCATCATAAGGCGAAGCGGGTCCTGCAACTAATGATGGGATGGCTCCATCAACAAAAACAATCGCATCAAATTTCTCTTTTAAATTACCTGCATTGATTTCTTTTGCATACAATAATTGAAAATCAAAATGGTGTTGCTCAAAAATCCATCTTACCCAGCCAGAAGGCATAGACCCACCATAACGATCCCATAATCCAATTTTTAATGTAGTAATTTTCACTGCATCTGTAGGAAGACTTTCTACTGCAACAAAATTTAAACCTGCTTTAGCAATGGTTGCTTTGTCTTTTGATTCATCTGCCATTTCGAAATAAAAGCCTTGTTGATTTTTATAAACCGTCTTACCTGCTTTCAATAAATCATTGATTTTAATAAAACTATTGTTGTCATTAGATTGGATAGCATAAAATTTATTGACACTATTTGCTGTATTAAAAACAGTCGTTTTTACAGATTGTAATTGACCATAAGGAATGCTTTCAAATGGACCATTGAAATCATCTAAGATTCTGTCAAACTCCACACCCATGGTATATGCCGGCGTCCATCCTGCTGCATCATAAGGGCGCACGGGCGGTCCTCCTGGATATAAAAAATCATTCGGATGATCCTGTGGGTCAAACATATCCAATACATGCGCTCTGAACGCCTGGTTGGTCCTTACTACGTAAGAACCTGCTGGATAATTTTTTCCATTCACAACAAAATCATTTGTTGCTTGATGTACTTTGATACCACTTTGAATTAAAATATTCACAAATGCAACCGCACTACTCGTTTGAGCTGCAGGAATAATATACCCTCTGGGATCTCTTAATAAAGGTGCCTTATATACTTTAGCATAATTTTGCAATGCAATTGTATCTACACGTGTATCTCTCTTTTCTGTCTTTAATTGCTCAGTCAACATTTCAACCTTGTTAGGAGAAAGGGTCCAGTTGTCTTTATTGCCAGATTCAATAGCAGTTTTACCCATTCGATACATATTCATTAACACCTCGTCTTTATGTCTTGCTGCATAGTTCAGTACGGCATAATTTAATGAAATAGAGTAGTCAATTGAATTTTTGAAATACCATTTTTGTGGTGCAATTGGAAAAGGCAATCCACTATTTGGAATCAATCTTTGAGGCACCAAAGGAATATTCATTGGGGTTGGACTACCAATGATCTCTGTTAAAATACCAACGATATTATGATAGTATGCGGTCGTTCTTAATCCACCATTCCACCAGGTAGAATAAACCGATCCACCCTTCATGGTATACCCAGGTTTTTGTTCTGCATTTAAACGACTACTCATTGCAGCGCCCATTGCATCTAAGCTTGTAATCAATAATGGACTGTATACATAATTGAATGGATCTCTGTAAGGAGGCCCTGCAACAACGGTTCCAGCCGGACCTGTTTGGTGGTGGTTGTATAAAATTTGAGGCATCCACTCAATATATTGTTGACGACTCATATTTTTTGATTCACTCATGTTCATCATAAAAAAGTCACGATTGTTATCGTGTCCAATATATTTTTGATACAAGCGTGGTAATGCAGAAGTAGATCTTTTTAAAGTATCTGTGTTACGCATATACCAATTAGAAACCAATTCTTGTCCATCAGGATTAGCGTGAACAAATAAGATGATGGTATTTTTTAAAATATTTTTTGTTTCATTATCCTGTCTTGTGATAATCTGATACATAGACTCTATCCATTGATGAATACCCACTACTTCTGTCGCGTGTAAACCACCATCAATCCATACCACTGCTTTTCCTTCATCAGCTAGTTGCTTCGCATCTTCATCTGATAAGCCTTCCGCTCTTGCTAGCTTTTGAGAGATGGATTTATATTTTTGTAATTGCTTGATATTTTCGGGACTGGATACAACCATCATATAATGATTGCGACCTTCCTCCGTTTTACCCATCGTCACTAATTTAACTTTGTTAGAACTTGCTTCTACTTTCTTTAAATAAGCTTCTGTTGCGGTGAACGTTGTCAATTTATAATTGTCACCAATATTAAATCCAAAATGACTTTTTGGACTTGGAACAGATTGCGCAATAAGTTGAACACTTAATAATAGCACAATACTGAGCAGAGATAGAATACGACGCATAATGTTGTTTTTTGTTCAAACTAAAGTTAACTAGGCATGCTTGAATTTTAAAACAAATTTTATGAATGGATGAAGGGCATATTATTGTATTCTGAGCAGCATGATTTGAGCACTGGGGGTCGCCGGTCTGGAAGGATTGATTAAGGTACTTGTCTTTATTAATTGCGTTTGATTGTGTTTAACACTAAAAAATAATTCTAGGTAATCATCCGTTCCAAAGAGGATGATTGCTTGCCCAGAAAAAATATTTTTGACGCCTACGGCGCCAGTCAAAAATTGCCTAAGGGTATTAGGGAAAGCAGCGCCATTGCGTCTTATCCAGACACTCATTTCGTCATTGGCTATTTGTGTATTGCTTACTTGGAGACTATACTGAACTAGATAGGCTCCCGCTTTCACAACCAATAACCTGGTTCGATCTAGGCTGGTATTTAGACCAATAGATACCCGATTTAGACCAATGGTATCACGCCACTTGACCGCTGTGGCTGTATTGATTGGTGCCGTTTGCCTTGCTGTATCTGTAAAGGCACCAAAATGCGTCTCAAATGGCAGAAAGCCTAAACTCAATGCCAGTTCGGAAGCAGTTATTTCTCCCTTATTCAATTTTTGATTGATTCTATTGCTTAAGCTCGCCGTATCTTTTTTCTCTAACTTGAGTGCCAATGCTTGTATGGATGCCTTGCTTAAAATTTTAAGACTGTCAGGGATATAATCAACTTTATCTAATTTTAAAGCCAATGCTTGAATAGATGCTTTGCTTAAAGTTTTAAGACTGTCAGGTACATTATTGATCTTATCAATTTGCATTGCCAGTTTCAAGGCGTTGAGATTATTGACCCCAGTGCCTCCCTGCGGGATACTTAAAATACCTTCTAGATTTTCCGCCAATAGATGGTCTGCCGAAAAAGCATAGGCAGCATATTGTATTTGTTGTTGTCCGATACGCATAAATTGTAAATGATTTTCTGGATCAATTTCTACACGCATAAAAAAAGTACCTGCTGTCCAATTGATTTTATCAAATGCACCAATGGTAACAATTTTAGCAGGCTCTGCTACACCAATCAAAATGGTAAACAAGCCTAAGGGACTTGTAGTAACGGATTTTATTTCTTGGTATAAGAGCGCTTCGTCCAATGTGTCTTTTAAAATACTGATTCTAATTTGTATTAATTTATTGGGCATGACCACACCGTTGCTTGTTCTAGCAACTGCCTGAAAAGCAATGCCCTTTTGGTTTTGACATAGCCCAATATGACAATAAAGCATTAAGAAAATGAGTAAGATAGATTTCATGGTTTGATAAATTTTATAGTCTTGACCCAATAATTTTTGTTGCCATCAAACATCATGGACTCTGGTAAAAAAAATACTTGCATGATATAGACGCCACTAGACAGTCTATTCATATCAATGTATCTTCCTGCATAACCACTTCTGTATTTTGTTGGATCACTAATAAGGACTTGACCATGCAGCGTAGATATCTTACAATCAAAAAAAATCAAATCGGGCTCTTTTGAATAAAGCACAATTGCATCTCCACGAACTGAAGTTCTTAATTCAATACTGGGATTGTATTTTTCTTCTAACCCACCCTTCGTAAAACGATTGATACTTGGTTGTAAAAAACCTGCACTAAAATGATAAGGATTCGATTGGTCTAGTGGCATAGTGGTCAGTCCAAGATCCAGGCGCCAGTCTACTTGCAAGCCATCCGCCTGTGTAGTCACAAAATGATCAGCAGCAAGGCTAAATGTTTGTAATGGCAATGCTTGTCCATACAATCGAGGAATCACCAATTGAAATAGGAGCAGTAGTAAAAACTTGCATAAATTAAAATAGCGCATGGGTTAAACCTAGCAATTCTAGATGCTTATTTTTTAAGTATTTATACCTTTAACCACAAGCACCGAAAAATTTCTATTGTATTAACTTTAAAATCATATCCAATTAAGATATTGATAAAAATATTAACTTTATTGCGTGAACTTAATAATAGCACTTATGAGATTTAAAATTTTGATATTAGTTGTAAGTATTAGCTTGCTTGGTTGTAGTAAAGGTGGAGACAGTCCTGCACCAACTCCAACACCAAAGCCACCTGTAGTGGTTGTTGAACCAAGTTTAACTGCCACCAACGGTGTAGTCATTGATATTGACCCAGGCGCTACCAATATTTATGCGGTAGTCGGCACTTCACAAAGAATAGATGTTAAATTGGCTGCAGTACCTGCAAGCGGCGTTACCATTGAAACTAAACTGATCAAAATCTCAGACAATTCTAATGCCTTCACTAATAGCATCTCATCTACTAGTCTATCAAATCCAATTACGGTGACAGGTATACTACCTGGTATTTTATACAACCTTTCGGTAGTAGTTACATCTAAAACTACTGCAACAAATACCAAAACAATAGAATTCAAAATAGCTTCAAAATAAGCCAACCACTTATAAAATATTGATCCCTTATCTTTTTGGATAGGGGATTTTTTTTGTATCTTATGTTTTGAAATTCATTGTATCATCATTTATAAAAATTTACTATGCCAATTCAAACGATTAAACGCATTCTATTATGTGTTTGTTTACTAAGTTTTTCATTGCCCATTTTTGCGCAAAAAAAGTATACCGAAAAAGATTTAGCTGCATTAAAGCAAACCCTAATGCAGACTGTTGCAGGGAAGTCCAAGGAAGTACAAGTGATGGTAGATCAAATTTTTAGTTTTGCCGAATTGGGATTTCAAGAAGTTGAAACTTCAAAATATATCACATCTGTTTTGACAAAAAATGGCTTTACGGTAGAAAACGGCATTTCAAATGTACCAACTGCTTGGATGGCCAAATGGGGATCTGGTTCGCCAGTGATTGCATTGGGAAGTGATGTGGATTGTATTCCTAAAGCCTCTCAAAAACCAGGCGTAGCTTACAAAGCACCGATTGTGGAAGGCGCACCTGGTCATGGTGAAGGACATAATTCTGGACAAGCCGTGATTATTTATGCAGCCATTGCAATGAAAGAATTAATGGAGCGTGAAAAATTACCAGGCACCATTTTAATTTGGCCTGGTATTGCCGAAGAATTAGTTGGAACAAAAGCATGGTATGTGCGTGATGGCTATTTTAAAGATGTGGATGCTTGTATTTTCACGCATGTGAGTGGTGATTTTAATTCCAGCTATGGTGATAATGGAGGCAATGGACTTGTGAGTGTGCGTTTTGATTTTGAAGGAGAAGCCGCACATGCTGCGGGTCAACCATGGAGAGCTAAAAGCGCATTGGATGCAGTAGAATTAATGAATGTAGGATGGAATTTTAAAAGAGAACATCTTAAGCCAACCAATAGATCGCACTATGTGATTGTAGATGGAGGTGATCAACCAAATGTGGTTCCAAGTAAAGCAAGTGTATGGTATTATTTTAGAGAGCGTACCTACGAGGATATTAAAATGAATTATGAATCAGGTATCAAAATTGCACAAGGTGCAGCAATGATGACCAATACAAAAATGACGCATCAAATGTTAGGCACTGCATGGCCTGGTCATTTTAATAAACCACTTGCCGAAGCGATGTATGCGAATATTAAAAAAGTAGGTATGCCTGTTTGGGATGAAAAAGATATTGCATTGGCGAAAGGTGTACAAGCCTTGGTAGAAGCACCTAAGAAAGACCAACAAGGCAATCCAATTGATGGATTAAAATCTACCATTGATACATTAAAAGGATCTGTGGCATTTTCTTGGGGTGGAGGCTCGGATGATATTGCAGATATCTCTTGGAACCTTCCAACCATTGTCTTAAGGTATCCAGCCAATATCCCTGGTACAAAAGGACATCATTGGGCAGATGCCATTGCCATGGCGACACCTATTGCACATAAGGGATCTTTAGTGGGTGCAGAAGCCACTGCGATGACGCTATTGGATTTATTTACCAAGCCAAGTTTAGTGGCAGATGCTAAAAAGTATTTTAAGGAAGTGCAAACTAAAGAAGTGCAGTACATTCCGTTCATTACCAAAAATGATCCTCCTGCAATTCATTTGAATAAAGAAATACAAGGGGCTTATAGAAGCCAACTTGAAAAATTCTATTATGATCCAAGTAAGTATGGTACTTATTTAGAGCAATTGGGTATTAGTTATCCAACTTTAAAAAAGTAAATTTTAAATTAGAATGATTATTTAAAATTTTACACCAAAAAAAAGAGGGAGCTTTGCTCCCTCTTTTTTTTATTAAGTCTTTCAATATTATTTTTTACTTGCAATTTCTCCAATCGCATAAACTAGTTTATCTAAATCCTCAAGTCTAGTATATACATGAGGGGTGATTCTGACGCAGCTTACATTTTCCCAAACAATCCCTACTGTATGAATTTTATATTTTGAAAACAAGGCACTGTCTAATGCTCCGGGCGTCATGCCATCCACACTCACACCGCAAATACCACAAGCAAATTCAGGTTTAAAAGAAGTATGAATTTTTACATTAGGAATTGTTACTACTTTACTTGCCCAATAATTTTTTAAATAACGAATGCGCTCCTCTTTTCTTTTACTTCCAATTGCAGTATGAAAATTAATAGCTTCTCCTATGCCTTGTTCAATAGGAAAGCTTCTTGTACCAAGGGTTTCAAATTTTCTTATATCAGTACTGTTCGGTTGATCATTGCAAACCAATGGCCATATTTTAGCAATATTTTCTTTCTTAATCCATAGCATACCAGAACCTATTGGGGCGGATAAAAATTTATGCAATGAAGTACCAAAATAATCGCAACCTAAATCAGGCACGCTAAAATCCATTAATCCAAAACTATGTGCACCATCTACAATGGTTTCAATGCCATGTCGTTTTGCCATCGTGCATATTTTTTTAACAGGCATGATTTGACCAATCCAATTAATCACATGTGTAATATGAATAATTTTTGTTTTAGGCGTGATCGCTTTTTCAAAAGCAGCAACAATTGCATCTTCATCTTCGATTGGAAATTTAAAATTCAACTGATTGTAAACAATGCCATCCCTGCTACTTCTTTGTTTCCAAGCATTGATCATATTGGGGTAGTCTTGCTTAGTCCCAATGATTTCGTCTCCTGCTTTTAAGTTCAATCCAAAAATTACGGTGTTCAATGCTTCGGTTGCATTTCGGTTAATAGCCACTTCTTCTGGATCTGCACCAGCAAGTTGGGCTAATTTATACCTAAGGGGCTCTCTTCCTTGATCTAATATGCGCCACATAAAATAGGATGGACCTTCATTAGATAATTTATTAAAACGTTCAACCGCTTCTTGCACAATCCTTGGACTAGGACTTACTCCTCCGTTATTTAAATTAATGATATTTGGACTTGCTGTATAGCCTTGTTGCACCACCGACCAATAATCCTCGTCGGCTGCGATTTCAATAGGCGATAAAGCTTGTTTTTTCAAGTTGATATGTTGGAACTCCGCTGCATGCGCCTGATTGAATAAACTATTTGCCGAAAAAGCCCCAGCAGCTAACCCTAGTTTTTGAATAAAATTTCTACGATTTGACATAAGCTAAATTTGTACCATCAATTTAATTAAATTATTGACACCAAGTTGTTCAAACTTTAGTAAATTAGATTCCTACTAAAATTTAAATTTTGCCAGCTATGAAAAAGCAAATCTTATTCCCACTAATTTTCGGTTTTATGTCCACTTTGGCAATCGCTCAAGTGCCAGGTGATGTGTATCGTATGGAAGCAGTTTCAAGACCTAAAATTTCCCCAGAAGGAAGTTGGATTTTGTATAGTCAATCAAAGATTGATGTTGCAAAAGATAAATCAGTGTCCAAATTATATATGATGTCTTCTGACGGTAAAGAGACCATCACTTTAACAGAACAAACCAAGGGCGTCGGCAATTACCAATGGAGTCCCGATGGGAAATATATTTCTTATTTAACCAAAGGAAAAGACGAGGAAAATGGTTCTCAAGTATTTCTAATGGATCGTCGAGGTGGTGAAGGGGTTCAATTAACGAATATTAAAGGAGAGATTGATGATTATGTTTGGTTTAATAACGGTAAAAAAATGCTCATAGTTGTTACAGATTATAATTATGCCGATACTGCTAAGTCTAAAATTAGAACCCCGTATGAAATGACTAGGTATAGATTTAAACAAGACAACGAGGGTTATTTAGACAATCGTAAAGCACATATTTATTTATTTGATTTAGCCACAAAAAAATTAGATACATTAACAAGCGGCAATTACAATGAGTCTAGGGTTGCTATTAGTGCAGACGATTCAATGATTGCCTATGTGAGCAATGTTTCTGAAAATCCTGATAAGAATTCTAATACGGATTTGTTTTTATTAAATCTTACAAAAGGCGCTACACCATTGCAGATCACTAAATTTAAAGGCGCAAATAATAGCCCTGTATTTAGCCCAGACAATACTAAAATTGCATTTTTACAATCAAGCTCAGAGCGAAATTATGATATGTATGATATTACTCAGCTAGGCGTATATGATATTAAATCAAAAGCATTATCCATTGTTTCAAAAAACTATGATCGTGCATTCTCTTCTATTTTTTGGTCTAAAGATGGCCAGTCAATTTTATCATTGATTGAAGATGATAGAAAACAAAATTTGATTCAATTTAATATTCAAACACAAAAGCCAGAACAATTAACCAATGAAATGGGGGTGTATAGTTCAATGGATATGAATGACAAGGGTGATATAGTTTTGCTATTTGCTAATTTAGAAACACCGAATGAAATTTATAGTTATCAAAACAAAAGCACAAAGAGATTGACGCATTTGCAAGATGCATTTGTGGCAAGTTTAAAAAAGGGATACCACAAAGGCTTTCAATCTACTTCGTCTGATGGAACAATTGTATCAAGCATTTTACACTTACCAGATAGTGGCGCAAAAAATTTACCATTGATTTTATTCATCCATGGTGGTCCAGTGGCACAGGATGATTATGCATTTGACATGACATCCAGAATTTATGCAGCTGCTGGTTATGCTGTAGCAACAGTTAATTACAGAGGAAGTAGCGGAAGAGGCCTTGCATTTACCAATGCGATTTATGCAGACTGGGGCAATAAAGAAGTGAAAGATATTATTGGTGCCGCAGACTATTTAATTAAGGAAGGTATTGCGGATCCAAATAGACTTGGAATTGCAGGTTGGAGCTACGGCGGTATCTTAACGAATTACACCATTGCTACGGATAAGCGATTTAAAGCTGGTGTAAGTGGTGCAGGCAGCTCACTCATGATGTCGGTGTATGGATCAGATCAATATATTGCGCAATACGAAGAAGAATTAGGTAAGCCTTGGGAGAATCCAAAGAAATGGGAGGCTTTGTCTTATCCATTCTATAAAGTAAAGGAAATTAAAGCACCAGTTTTATTCATGGCAAGTCAAGCAGATTTTAATGTGCCTGTCATTGGTGCAGAACAAATGTATCAAGCATTTAAATCAGAAGGCATTCCAACGGAACTGATCATCTATCCAAATCAAAATCACGGTATACGCGTGCCAAGTTATATCGTGCATCGTCATAACGCACATATCAATTGGTTTAACAAATATTTGAAATGAAAATAATCATCACCTGGGTCTTGTTTTTAGGTGTAATTGTAGTGAATGCCCTGGCCAATATTTTACCCATCAATGGATATAATACTGGCCAGGTATCTGCATTCTATCCCAATGCATTTGTGCCAGCAGGATTTACATTTTCTATTTGGGGCGTTATTTATTTATTATTGTTATCCTATACCATTGGGTATACTTATTACACCCTGAAGCAAGAACAATATCCAAAAGCGTTTGCATTCATTGAACGTATCAATATTTATTTTTTATTGACATGCGTCTTTAACATGACTTGGATTCTTGCTTGGCATTATTTACAAATTGAAATATCGCTTGTAATTATGTTATTATTTTTAATCACACTCATTCAGTTGTTTTTGAAAAGTAACACAATGGCTGGAGCATTGACTAGTACTCAAAAATTTATTTTACAAACGCCCTTTATAGTATACTTGGGCTGGATCTCTGTAGCCACCATCGCCAATAGTACTGCCTTGCTTGTTGCTTATCAATGGAATGGATTTGGAATGCCCCCAGTTTACTGGAGCGCAGCCATGATTTTGATTGCAATCCTACTTGCAGTGTTGATGTTAAAAAAATTCAAAGCAGTTCCTTTTGCTTTAGTGGTTGCTTGGGCTTTATGGGGCATTAAAGCAAACCAAGGTTTAATTTATCCTTTGATACAATCCATCACTACCCTGTCTATTGCATGCCTATTTGTTATGATAGCAATCACTTTGATAAAGCGAGACCCTAAAATAATTTAGCTTAAATTTGCGGTATGATTACTAAAGTAGAATTAAAATCGCTGTTTCCAGGTTTAGAGGAAGGCTTATATGATGCAATTTTAGAAAATGCAGAAATTAAAGAAGTGCCAGCAGGAACGCCATTGTTAAAAGTGGGTCAAAATATTCGTTCAACCATGATGGTTATAGAAGGTACGGTGAAACTATACCAAGAAGATGAGGAAGGAGATGAGTATTTCATGTACTATATCTCACCAGGACAGGCTTGTGCAGTGTCGATGGTATGTAGCTTTCAAGCGGAACAAAGTCAAGTTTTAGCAAAAGCCTTAACAGATGTCACGTTGATTTCTATTCCAATAAAATTCATGGATAAATGGTTAAGTGAGTTTAAAAGCTGGCACTACTTTGTCATTAAAACCTATCGAACGCGTTACGAAGAATTATTAAGGACAGTGAACGAAGTGGCATTTAAAAATATGGATGAGCGATTGGAATTTTATTTAAAAAAGCAGGTTGATAAGTTTGGCACCACCATTAAATTGACACACCAAGAAATAGCTTCTGATTTAAATAGTTCCAGAGAAGTAATCAGTCGTTTGATGAAGAAGATGGAAAAAAATGGCTGGATTGTTTTACACAGAAATAGCTTTGAGTGGATTAAGCAATCAATTGATAAATAATAGGATTTTCATATTCAATAAAAAAGGCCTCGAATTTTGAGGCCTTTTTTATTAGGTTTATTATTTTGACTAAACATTTTTAGTGCGGTAATTTATCTTTAAAATAACCGTAGGTCCAAGTGCCTGCTACTGCACTTAAGATCACCACTAACACCGCATAGAATCCTGCACCAATATGGGCAAATAAAGGACCAGGACAAGCACCAGTTAACGCCCAGCCAAATCCAAATAACAAACCACCATAAATTTGACCTTTATTAAATTCTTTATCTGCAATTTTGATGTCCTCTCCATGAATGGTTTTGACTTTTAATTTTTTGATTAAAAAGACAGAGATGGCCCCAACTACTACGGCTGTTCCAATCACACCAAACATATGGAAGCTTTGTAAGCGAAACATTTCTTGAATTCGAAACCAGGAGATGATCTCTGCTTTTACAAATACAATTCCAAAAATTATACCTACTGCCGCATACTTTAAATTATACCAAGCTGGATGTTGTTGTTCTGAAGCGTTTACACAAGCGGTATTGCTATCTATATTTTGTACTTTTTCGTTGTTCATTGTAATCATTTATAAGGATAAAATCCAAGGTAAAATAATGTTTGCCATAAAAAATCCACCTGCCATAAAACAGATAGTGGCAACTAGTGAAGGCCATTGTAAATTACTTAAGCCCATAATGGCATGTCCAGAAGTGCATCCCCCAGCATACCTTGTTCCAAAGCCAACTAAGAATCCGCCAATCACCATCATAATAAATCCACGTAATGTAAACAAGGCTTCAAAACTAAATAGTTCAGGAGGCAATTGACTGCTATACGTATTGAGGCCATATTGAGCTAGTTCTGATTTTAATTCAGCACTCACTTCGATAGGCGCTCCTGAAGACAAATATTGTGTAGCTAATAAAGCACCAATAAAAATACCACCTACAAAAAAGAAATTCCATATTTCTTTTTTCCAATCATATTTGAAAAATGGAATATCAGCTGGAAAACAAGCTGCACATACATGCCTTAAATTAGAGGAGATGCCAAAGGTTTTATTGCCTAAAATTAATAAGGCGGGCACAATTAGGCCGATGATAATGCCGGCAACATACCATGGCCATGGTTGTTGAATTTGTTCGATCATGTTGATTGGTTTTTATTTATTGTAAAATTTTTGAATGGGCTTGAACGGCCCATATTTATGTTGTGTTTCTGAAAAGTTATCTGCATATGGACCAAAGGCAAAATCAAGTGGCTTCTTGTCGTATTTAGGCCAGTCTTTGGACTGATCCTTATGTGGCCTAGTTTGGCTATTCACATAAGCTGCAACGTCCCAACACTCTTCTTCTGTTAACTTAGGATTTTCATGAGCAGTCAATAAGTAAGGCATATTGTTTTTAACATAGCCTGCAAAATTGCTGATTCTATATAATCCTGCACCATCATTATAACTATGCGGTCCCCATAATGGAGGATACGCATATTCTAGTTCATCTACTGTTAATTGACCTTCTCCATTGGCACCATGACAACTTTGACATTGAGCTGTATAAACAATTTGTCCTTTTTTAGGATCTGCTGCTCGATCTAAGTAGGCTAGTTTTTCGATACCCGAACCAATCGGCTTCTCTCCTTTTTGTACATCTTGTCCTAACCATTTGATATAAGCATAGATCGCTTTAAACTCTCTACTATTACTATCCACTGCAGTACCATTTAAGCTTCGCTCCATACAGTCTGCTACACGTTTGTAAATACTTTCTGTTTGTCCACTTCGGTCTCTAAATTTTGGATAGGTCGAAAAAACAGCCGCGTAATTATTACCCCAAGACTTAGCACCTGCTTGTAAGTGACAGTTTTGACAATTCATGCCATTGGTAATTTGCGCTACCGATCCTTTAGGACCTAAATACTTAGATGTGTGTGCAATTAAATCCTGTCCATATATCACCAACTCACGTTCTTCTCCAAATGTTGTGTTATCAAGATAGATACTCGGCCCCACCCATGTACTATCTGTTTTGGCTATGGTACCATCGATTTTAAAATAATCTCCGCTAATAAAACCTACTAAAAAATAGAGTCCTATTACAGTGAAGATGCCAATTAATACGATATACTTTTTTTTCATTCCATTTATTTTAACCAGGATTTTATTTAAACTTAATGATGCTCTAATCTAAAATCATTTTATCTAAAATCATAGGTTGTTCCTTGCAACTGAGTTAATAAGTTAGGTGATTGGTCTGTCGCAATCGTTCTGCCTTCTAATTTTGGTGCAACAGGTGAATTGTTTTTTAGATAATCAGTAATCACTTGATGTAAGCTTATAGCACTTGCAACTGGATTTTTTACCTTTTCGATTCTACATAAAGTATCATTAGGATCACCTTCTCTTTCACAGGCCACAATGCGGTATAATTTATTTTGATCCAATGCCTGTCCTTTGATCTTTACCCAATTCACTCTTTGTCCTTTAGGCTTTCCAATGGTACAATTTACTTCCATTCCAGCAAAACGCACAAACCATCCCCCAAATCTTTTACTTGGATCGGTTGCAAAAGCATTCTCTAATTCCTTTTCCAACCAATCTAAAATTTGCGCTCCTGTTACTTCCCCTGTTTTTGCAGTAGAGTCTACTGGTAACATATTCCATAAAAACTCATTGGTAATAGCTACTTGGTTTTTATTTTCTGGAACAGCAAGTGGTTGGCAAAATCTAAATCCGTTACTTAATGCAATATCTGGTTTGAATTTCCACATGATTGCATCGGTAATTAAATTATCCATGGGCGTTTCCAAAACAAAATAACGAACTAGCGGCGTTGAACTATAACCAATCACTTTTGACATTTCATTTTGATAAGGCGCTGCAGCTTGTTCAACCAATGCTAATGTATTTTTATCTGCAGGATATAATATTGGATCCACATCCATTAATTCATACTCGTAAGTAGCTATTTTACCATCTTTAACCTTGATGGACAACCTTCCTAAAAAAGAACCAAAGGCGCCACATTCCACTACTTTAGTATACCTGCCTTGAATAGGCACTCTTACGCGTTCATGTGTGTCTGCGCCTAAAATAAAATCAGCACCTTCCACACGAGGATCATTGGCAAGTCCTACTTGTTGTGCAAGTCCCATATGTGTTACAACAAATATGATTCCGCATCCTTCTACTTCTTTTAAGTATTGAATATACTTAGCAACATTATCAGTAGCATGTGTAAATCCAATGCCTTCGCTATATGCAGGCGATTGACGCTTAGGCACCAAGTGATCTGTATAGCCAATGAAACCTACTTTTGCACCGGCAATATATTTAATCCAATAAGGAGGGTAGATTAATAAACCATTATCTGCATCATTTGTTTTATGCCACATATTGGCACAAATTTTTGCAGCAGTAGAATGCCCCATATCATAAAGCATCTTTTTCTTTTTATAGACCACCTCCCAATTTCCTGGTAAAATCAAATCGTAATTAAATGCGTTCATTAATGGAATCAAGGCTTCTCCTTCTGACAAAGAGGCTACTCCATGCCCGTGAAAATAATCACCTCCGTCGTATAATATGTTTTGAGGATACTTTAACCTAAGCTTATCTATCATTGTTTTTAAAACACCAAGACCACCACGTTTTTTATAAACAGCTTTACCATCTTCCCAAAAAAATTCATCGTGGGTATGTATTTGCGCATGTAAATCTGTCGTAATGAAAATACTAAATTCATTATTTAAGGGGGTGTCAACACCATGCTTTGCAATATTTTTATCTAGGCTATGAACGCTTTTATTTTCGCCCGCACTAGCAGGACTAATAATGGACATTGCGCTAGGGATACCTATGCCTAATACAGCTGCATTTTTTAGAAAACTTCTGCGATCGGCATTCTTATTTTTCATTTGGCATTCTTTGTGGATTGAATATCTGCTTAATTCACAATAAATTAAGTGACTTTTATCACAATTTGACTTGATTCGTCCTAAATATTTAAAAATGAAAATTCAAGATAAAGTTAAAATGCCCCATATCTGCTTTGTTGATATAATATTTGGGGTTATTGTAAGTGTTTTCTACAGCATCCTTATAAAAATAGATCAATTGCGCCTCCCAGCCTTTCCAAAATCCAGTAAATGCGTAACGTGCATCTAGATTGTATTGCATATAGGCTGGAAAGCTATATTTGTTCATGGAAAAATTCATGATGTCTGGCAAATCATAATAGCCAATCCCCATGTTTATATTTAGTGGTAAATGCTTGGCAGTAAATTTTGATTTAATTACATAGGCATTTAAATCTCCCATCCCTTCATTGCGCTCCCCCAATAAAAAAGTATAAAATGGATCTCGTCCCCATTCTCTTGGCATCAAGTAGCGACCATCTTTCGTAATTCTAGTGAAATTAATAGAATGATCCCATTGTCCTTGCTGTTTCCCCAATCTTGCACCAAATACAAATGACGAGTGATTTGGATTAAAATAAGTTTTAGTAGGATCTGAATTTCCTCCTTCATTCAATACAAGTTGTCCAATCATTTGTAGTCCATAATAATAAGGAGCATTAGCTGTTGGTACTTTATCTATTTGAACTAGACTACTATTAAAAATATTTTCAACGTATTGATTCCAAAATTGAATTTTATAATTTTTTTTCAATCCTAACTCAGCCCCTATAAGTGCAACCCCTTTAGATTCAAGTGCATCTTTATAGCCAGATTTAGAGCCATCTAAATTTACACCAACCGCATATAGACCAATGGATTCAGCTGTTTTATACCATTCTACAGTGCCTCTTGGCGAAAACCGATTTAACCATCCTGCATAAAATTTATTTTCTTTATTTCTATATTGTGACCAAATACCTTGCACTTCGGTAGGACGCATCCTTCCATCTTGTAAATTAATAAACGGTGTATTTAAAAGTTGCTTACCAATGGTAATGGTGACTTTATTTTTTTGATATTGAATATACAATTCCTCCAATCGATCAATATCTGTTTTGTTGGCCGGATCGGTGATATCAAATAAGCCAAGCTCATACCTGTTAAGCGTATTTGATAGTGGATGCGGCTTCGATAAATCTGAAGAAATTACGTCATACACAAAAAATCCACTTACGCCAATACGAAGGTTGTACAACGGTTTAGATATGAATTGAATACCGCCACCAATCGCTTGAGCATATTCTACTTGACTATTTTTATTAAATGTGCTACTATAAAAAGACCTTAAATGACCATGCATTGTACCCATTTGAAAGCGGTACAATAAATTTGCACTGTCTAATTCTTTTTTTGATTTACCCCACAATTTTGGGTCTTCGTTCAGTTCTTGGTGTTGCGCATTTGCTTGAGCTATTAGCAAAACAACGCTCGCCATACTAAAGAGCAATGGCTTTATCATAAGTTCAATTTTGTAGGATTAGTGTCCGCCTCCTGTAGGAAAAAATAATTGTTGGGCAATGATGTATAAGCCCATCACTAAAACAAACCAACCAAAACCGGTTTTTAGTTTATTACCGTCTATACGCTTACTTAATTTGTCGCCTATAAAAATACCTGCAATGGCAAGTGCAGTAACACTTAACAATAAGGTCCAGTCCATTGTTCTATTACCTAGATCACCCGTAAAACCAATCAAGGATTTAGCAGCAATGATTAATAATGAAGTACCCACCGCTTGCTTCATCGGAAGTTTACTTAACATCACTAGTGCAGGGATAATTAAAAATCCACCACCAGCACCCACTAGTCCAGTTAAAACGCCAACTAATGCACCTTCTAATAAAATCAATGAGTAATTGAATTTTTGTTCCCCTTCTAATTCTGTTTCTTTGTTCTTCTTAGAGCGAATCATAGAGAAAGATGCAGCCACCATCAATACAGCAAACAACATCATCATCAATAATGATTTTGTGATTGCTATTCCTGCAAATTCACCCAATTCGTTTGGTATAGCAGGCACTATAAATTTTCTAGTGGCAAATACGGCTGCAATAGAAGGAATACCAAAGATGATTGCTGTTTTTAGATTCACAAATCCTTGCTTGTATTTAGGCCAAGCACCAACAAGGCTACTCGCACCTACTATAAACAAAGAATAAGCAGTTGCCTGAACTGGATCTACATGAAAAAGATATACTAAAACCGGAACAGTTAATATACTGCCTCCGCCGCCAATTAAACCAAGAGATATGCCAATTAAAATTGAAGCCAAATAGCCTATAATTTCCATGATGTATTATTTGACACAAAAGTGCTAATATAAAAATAAAAGGTAGGTGATAAATGTCACCCACCCAATTATTTTATCAAAAAATTGACAGGGATACAATAAATGTAATCTATAGACTATTGAGTTAGAACTATGTTATAAATGTTGTATTTTGAGTTGAAATTATTTATCCATTATTCAACTACTATGAAATATTTACATTTGATTGTATTGGGTCTTTTAATCTGCTCAAGTACAGTGGTCAAGGCGCAAGATAAAAAAGTAAAGCCGCATCAAGTCGTGATGCAATTGAATTCTGCGGACACTGCAGTTTGGAGTGGCATGCTTGGTAATATTCGTAATTTTCAAAAAGTGTGGCCCGGAAACGTTTCAATAGAAGTGGTTGTGCATGGGAAGGCTTTGAATTTTTTAGTTGCATCAAAATCCCATTTAGTCGCTGATGTAGAGGCAATGACTAAACTAGGCGTTGTTTTTAATGCTTGTGAAAACACGATGAATAAATATGGCATTCGAAAAGATATGCTCATTCCTGCTGTTAGCTCTGTACCATCTGGCGTGGCTGAATTAGTGATGAAACAAGAGGAAGGATGGAGTTATTTAAAAACAGGATATTAAATTATATGGAAAAAGAGGCATTAGATTACCATTCAAAAGGAAGACCAGGAAAGATTGAAGTGAATCCAACCAAGGAAACGGATACGCAAAAAGATTTAGCATTGGCTTATTCTCCGGGTGTTGCTGCGCCTTGTTTGGCGATAGAGGCCGATGCAAGTAAAGTGTATGATTATACAACGAAAGGAAATTTAGTAGCAGTAATATCCAATGGCACAGCCGTATTGGGATTAGGTGATATTGGCCCATTGGCAAGTAAGCCAGTCATGGAAGGCAAGGCAGTCTTATTTAAAATATTTGCTGATATTGATGTTTTTGATTTAGAATTAGATACAAAGGATGTAGAAGAATTCATCAAGACTGTGAAGATTTTATCTCCTACTTTTGGCGGGATTAATTTGGAAGATATTTCTGCGCCAGACTGTTTTGAAATTGAAGAAAGATTAAAAGCAGAGTTAAATATTCCAATCATGCATGACGATCAACATGGCACTGCAATTGTGAGCGCTGCTGCACTGTTGAATGCACTTGAATTGATAGGAAAAAAAATTCAACATATTAAAGTTGTTATTAATGGAGCTGGCGCTGCTGCGACATCTTGTGCAAGCATTTACTTAGCATTAGGGGTACAGCGTGAAAATTTATTCATGTTTGATTCTAAGGGATTAATCCATGAAGACCGCGATAATTTAGATGGCAGAAAAAAAATGTTTACCAATCAAAATATGCCAGCGAATGCATCACTTGAAGAAGTCCTTATTGGTGCTGATATGTTTTTGGGATTGTCTAAGGCAGATATTTTAAATGAAAGCATGTTAAGATCTATGGCGAAGGATTGTATTGTTTTTGCATTGGCAAATCCAAATCCGGAAATCAGTTATGATATAGCTATGCGTACTAGGCCTGATATCATTTTTGCAACTGGGCGAAGCGATTATCCGAATCAGGTAAACAATGTATTAGGTTTCCCGTATATTTTTAGAGGCGCTTTAGACGTGCGAGCGACCAAAATTAATGAAGCAATGAAATTAGCTGCAGTGCATGCTTTGGCCGATTTAACCAAATTGCCGGTGCCTCAAGAAGTGCTTGATATCTATGGAGGAAAACCGATTGAATTTGGACCAACCTATATTTTGCCAAAACCATTTGACAATAGGCTCTTAAAATTGATATCAACAGCGGTTTCAAAAGCTGCAATTGCTTCTGGAGTTGCACAATTGACTGATATTCCAAGTTAGGGCAAGAATTAAAACACAAACTTGTAGATTTGTGATATATGTCACAAAAAGTAGCATTAATAATTTGCACCTTTGTTTTCTGAAACACCTTAAACAGGATTTCAACTAACAATTTGAGGACATTATTAATATCAATAAAAAAATAGCATTATGTTTTTTCAACACGTTTACGACAAAACTTTAGCACAAGCTAGTTATTTCATCGGCTGTCAAAAAGCAGGCGTAGCAGCAGTGATCGATCCCAAGCGCGATATCGATACGTATATAGAAATTGCGAAACAAAATAATATGCAAATCACGCATATTTTTGAAACCCATATCCACGCAGATTTTTTAACAGGCTCTCGTGAACTTGCAGCTGTAACAGGCGCTAAAATGTATTTATCAGATGAAGGTGGAACAGGCTGGGAATATGAATTTGCACATGAGGGTATGAAGCATCATTCTGAAGTAATGGTAGGAAACTTAAAAATTCAAGTATTACATACACCAGGACATACGCCAGAGAGTATCAGCTTTTTATTAACGGATACACCTGCAAGTAAAGAGCCAGTGATGTTATTTACAGGCGACTTTGTATTTGTGGGAGATATTGGTCGCCCAGATTTATTAGAAAAAGCTGCTGGACTAGTGGGCACACAAGATAAAGGAGCAGAACAAATGTATAATTCAATTCATCTGTTTTCGGACTTGCCAGATTTTATTCAAGTATGGCCTGGACATGGCGCTGGATCAGCTTGTGGTAAAGCATTAGGTGCCGTTCCAAGTACAACTGTTGGATATGAGAAAAAAAGAAACTGGGCATTTCAGTATGGTGCAGATAAAGCAGGCTTCGTTCAGTTTTTATTGACAGATCAACCTGAACCGCCTAAGTACTTTGCAAAAATGAAGGAATTGAATAAAGTCAATCGTCCTTTGTTAACCGAAGTGCCAAAAATTAAAGAATTATTGAATACGGATTTAAATTCTGCTATGGATAAGGGCATCAAAGTGATTGATACAAGAAATAAATTAGAATTTCAAAATGGTTTCATTCCAGGCAGTATCAATATTCAAGGTAATAATGCATTTGCTACATGGATGGGTTGGTTTATATCTTATGACGAACAATTTATTTTAGTTGCAGAGCCACATCAAATGGACGATCTAACAAGAAAATTAATGCGTATTGGATTAGATAATATTTTCGGATTTGTAGATGCTTCAAAAATTAGTCAAGTATATACTGGAACTTTAGCACATTCTAATATGGTTTTGATTGATACAGTAAAAGCGAATAAGGATGCTGAAATCATTGATATAAGAGGTGTTGCAGAATTCAATAGCGGACATATTGAAGGCGCAAAGAATGTATTTATTGGAACTTTATTGCAAAATTTAGATAAAGTACCAAAAGACAAGCCTGTCATCATGCATTGTCAAGGTGGGGATAGAGCTGCAATTGGCTATTCTTTACTAGTTAAAGAAGGCTATACCAATATTGCTAATTATAGTGGTGGTATCAATGAGTGGGTAAAAGAAGGACAGCCGATTGTGAGCTAAACCTTTATTATCACCAACAAGCCTCAACAATAATTAAGTGAATTTGTTATTATCACATGAAAGGAGTTAAAAAACAGGATCTGCCAGAAAAAATATGCAAAGCCTGTGGTCGACCATTTAGTTGGCGAAAAAAATGGGAGCGATGCTGGGACGAAGTACAATATTGTAGCGAGGGGTGTAAGAAGCGGAAGCCTAAAAAATGATACTTATTTAAACATCCTATCTTTTTGAAATCTTATTGCCACTTGTTTTTTGTCTACTGCATTTAAATCTTATTACATCTGTATTTCTTAATACAGCATGCTTGGTTTTTCTGGAAGCCATTCTTTTACGCCACATTCTAAAACTAGAAGGCTTAGAGTTGGCGCGCATGAATTCAATGACTTCTTTTTCACTCAATCCAAATTGAAATTGTATTGCTTCAAATGGGGTACGATCCTCCCAGGCCATTTCAATGATACGGTCTCTATCTTTTTCGACCCATTCAGATCTTAAAATAGGTGCTGCTGGTCTTGGATTGATTAAAGTTTCTTTTCCCATTGTACTATTCTTTTACTTTAATGTTTTTAAAAATTGTTCTGCGTTTTTCAAATGTGTAGTTCTTTTTTCTTCAGGCATTTTATCCCATGTGCTTAATAACATTGCCCATCTTGGATTTTTTGCAAATACGACACGCTGCTTGGATAAAAAGCGCCAAAATAAGCCATCCCAAACGGCCTGCCATTCCCCTTTTGGAAAGTCCCCCATCTTCATTAAATAATTAGATCCGCAGATATAAGGTTTCGTGGTGATCATGCCTCCATCGGCAAACTGAGACATGCCATATACATTGGGCACCATCACCCAGTCATAAGCATCGATATACATTTCCATAAACCATTGGTATACTTCGTCTGGTGCTATTTCGCATAGCAACATAAAATTTCCTAAGACCATCAGTCTTTCAATATGATGATTGTATCCAGACTCAAGTAGTTTTTTGATACTAGTATCTATTGGAACAATTCCGGTAGTGCCATCATAAAAAGATTGAGGCATTTTTTTAGTAAAGCCCCAGAAATTTTTTGTTCTTTGTTGACTACCTATTTTGCGATAAGTCAGTTGTACAAATTCTCTCCAGCCAATGATTTGCCTAATAATCCCTTCGATACTATTGATAGGTGCTTTACCTTTTTGGTAAGCTTGCAATAATGCATTTAAAAAATCAGCAGGTTGAATCAAGCCTACATTGATCAAGGGACTTAGCACACTATGAAACAAAGTTTTTTCTGCTACCACCATTGCATCCTCATAAATTCCGAATTGATCCAGCTTTTCAGCAATGAATTGATCCATTGCCTTTTTTGCATCCGCATGTGTTACTTGATAATATACATCTTGATTCCCTGCATTAAAAGGTGCATCAGACTTGCCTGGATTGTTTTTAAAATTGGCTTTTACATATTGCTTTGCTTCTTCTATATATTCGTTGGAGGTAAAAAAATGAAGTGCAGGTATGGGTGTATTTTTTGGAATTTTTTTTCTGTTCTCTGCATCAAAACTCCATTGCCCACCAACGGGGCTTCCATCTGACTCAATTAAAATTTTTCTTTGTTTACGTTGTTCGGTATAAAAGCTTGTTTGGAAATAGGTTTTCTTATTGCCAAGCAGCTCAACACTATTTTGTTGATTATTTAAAAAATTAGGACTCGGCATGTAGAACAATTCGATACCATATTGCTTACAAGCCTTTTTTAATTGTTGATCTAACAAGTAATCACATGGATCGTAGAGTTTAATTTTTTTAACACCTTTTGATTTCAACATTTTTACCAATTCAGCAATCTTCGAATTTTGATCTTTGGCCTCAATATAGTGACAATCACTTCCTTTTTGAGCAATTTGTGCTGCATAATATTTCATTGAGGCTCTATGAAACAAAATTTTCTGTTGATGAAATTGATATTGTAAAAAAAACAAATCAGATTCAATCAGGTAAATAGCGCCACCATCAGGCCCTAATTCAGACTGATCAAAAAGTTGATGTGGAAATACGAGCTGTACCTGCATTTATTTTAAACATTTTACAGCTAAAATTGTTCATTGTTTAGTACAATTAATGCCTATCAATGAATATCAGTTACGCTGCGCTTTTAGAGCAGGTCAAATCTTATCACCCAGGCAAATACAATGCCACTAGGAATTATACCAATGGGGCAGTGACCAATTGGTCGCCTTATATATCGAGGAGCTTGCTGAGTCCTGTGATTGTGATGGAGCAGCTCAAAACAAAGCACAATAAACAGGAATGGATTGGTTTTA
>JBILIU010000076.1:0-6322 GCA_044368905.1 Sediminibacterium sp.
TACAGCACCCAAGGTTTACCCTATAAAACAATTACTTGTCTTATTCGTGAGCTCTTACCTCACGTTTTCACCTTTTCCTCTTGCGAGGTAGTTATTTTCTGTGGCACTTTCTCTATCCCATTACTGAGATGCCGGCTATTGACCGGTGGGTTACCCTATGCTGTCCGGACTTTCCTTGGCAATTGCTTACCACGATAGCTCGGGATTGTAGTCGGATCAAAGGTAGTAAATTAAAGTGGATGTGCTTAATACTCAAAAAAGACTTCCGTTGCGCCATATCCATAAAAATCGGAGTATTGATTGATAAAGCTTTTGACACCCTTCTTTACTTTTAGTAAATCGTGTACTTCGTTCTTAAGCTTACCCGATCCAATACCATGGATAATGATCATCGAAGGCAAATGATTTAATTGTGCTAGCTCAAACCATTTTTCAAAAGCTTCTAATTGAAAATGAATGATTTCGACATTGGTCAGATGACTATGTCGATCCATTAGTTTTTCGATATGCAAATCTATCACAGACCTTGCAGCAGGGATATGTTCTTTAATTTTTGAAGCATCATATACTTTATACCCAGCATTTCTTAAAATATCAATGGCAATATGGTTGTCTTCGGCTTTATCTGGATAGGTATCAAACAATATATAATCCAAGTTTACCTTATTGTCCTCTTTTAAGGTTTCAATTTTTTGAAAAATTTGTTTTGGTTTAATTTTTACAACAGATTCAAAATGATCTGCTTTTTTCTTATGTTGCTCCGTTAGAGAAAAATCAAATGAAAATTGAGGACTATCATTTACCATTGCAAATGGAATATCATGAATATAAAAATCGGTAAAAGGCGCAATAGAAGAAGCAATAGAAAAATCAACTTCGCCTTGTGCGGACTGCTCATACACAAAATTATATTCGATTCTAGTTTTATTGGATAAGAATATTTTTAGTGTTTCAACTACTTCGTCATTGAAATCATCTAAACTAAACTTTGGAATTAGATTCAACCAAACACCAGCGTCTTCCTTGCTTGCGTTTTTTTGTATTTTCTCCTTAGGTATCTGATCTACAAAAAGCTTTTGAGGTGCTTTTTTTTCTGGAAATAATTTCTTCTGGGTAAATCGTTTAAAATAAGGAAAGTCTATTTGATCCATGTAGGCTGGGAACTTAACCCCACGTACTTCAATCATCACCATGTCGTCACTCATGATCTCAATGATATGGCCCTCCTCATTGCTGTGCAGTACCAATATTTCATCACCCACTTGATACTTCATCAATTAATTTTTTGCTAAAAGACTATGCTTTTTAGAATACAAATTATAAATCACCAAGCCAATCGACATCCAAACAAAAAACCACAACCAACTTACTGGTGGAATCTCAATCATCAAATACAAGCAACACATAGCGCCTATGATTGGAATAATGGAGTATTTTCTTAAGTAACTTAAAATAGCCACCACTATAAAAATAAATGTAAAGACTAAAAATAAAATTTCCTGATAGCCTTCATTACCTACTTCCTTAAACGCATTTAATATTCTGTTTTGTCCAAAATATAAAAAGATCAATGCCAATGCAGGAATGATATATTGTCCATTTATGTATGGTAATCTAAAAGCTTGTCCCTTGATTGAAGGAGACAATCTAGGCAATACCAATACACCAAAACATACTAATACAAATGCAAACAGCGTGCCAATACTAGTTAAGTCTGTCATTCTGGAAATAGACATAAACATGGCGGGCACACCCACAAAAATACCTGTGATGATGGTTGCAAAACCTGGTGTACCATATTTTGGATGCACTTCTGAAAATCTCTTTGGCAATAAACCATCACGACTCATACTCATCCAGATTCTTGGCTGGCCTAATTGAAATACCAATAGCACACTTGTTGTGGCCACAACTGCACTGATAGAAATGATGTATCCAATTTTATGCATCCCAATTCTTTCAAAGACAAAAGCCAATGGATCATCCACTTTTAATTCTGTATAACTAACCATCCCTGTTAAAACCAATGCAATAAGGATATATAAAACAGTACAAATTAATAAGGAATAAATCATACCCCTAGGCAAATCCCTTTGCGGGTTTTTACATTCTTCTGCGGTAGTAGAAATGGCATCAAAACCAATATAGGCATAAAATACAGCTGAGACACCCGCTAAAACACCTTTAAATCCATTGGGCATAAATGGGTCCCAGTTGGCTGTATCCACATAAAAGAAACCAAGTACAATCACCATTAATATAATAGCGATTTTAAAAATTACCATAATATTGGTACTCTTTTTACTCTCTTTTATCCCTCTGTACACCAACATTGTAATTAAAACCACAATCACAAATGCTGGAATATTTAAAATGACTCTTGTTTGTCCAATCATCGGTGCATTGGTAATGGCATCATATCCGATTCTTGCAAGTTTACTAAATGTTGCAGGCGTACCACCAGCAGCTAAATGTTTCATCGCTTCCTCGTAACCTTGTTGTGCAGTTTCAAAATTGGTAGACAACCAACCTGGTAAATGAATATGGAAACCTTCTAGTAAATTTATAAAATAGCCACTCCAACTTATGGCTACAACAATATTTCCTATAGCATATTCTAAAATCAATGCCCAGCCAATAATCCATGCGACTAGTTCTCCAAATGTCACATAAGCATAGGTATAGGCGCTTCCAGCAATCGGCACCCTACTCGCAAATTCTGCATAACAAAGTGCACTAAATCCACAAGTCACTGCCGTGATCACAAATAAAATAGATATTCCAGGGCCGCCATGAAAAGCAGCAGTACCAATGGTTGAAAAAATGCCGGCACCCACCACTGCTGCAATGCCCATTAAAGTTAGGTCACGAACACCTAATACTTTTTTTAATCCACTTCCATGATGTCCATCCACTAAGCCTGCTTCGGCATCTTGTACAATTTTTTCAATTGACTTCTTTCTAAATAAAGACATATAATTATTGGATTCTGTTCATTAAATAATTCGCCAAATCAATCATTGGCTTTTTTCTTGCTTCCACCACAGCAATGGCTTCTAAATGTGCTAAGGCTTCTTGCATGTATTTTTGTTTTAAATCCTCAGCCCATGCATCCACTTTACAAGCTTTAAAAATAGCCAAGACTTGGTCTACTTTATTTGCAGGATCAGAAGCCAATAATGCATTTAAAGTTTTCAATTGCTCCGGATTAGCTGTTTCTAAAGCACGAATTAGTAAGAAGGTTTTTTTGTTTTGCTTAATATCTCCACCTGCATCCTTGCCAAATACAGCTGCATCACCAAAAGCATCTAAATAATCGTCTTGTATTTGAAATGCGATCCCTAATTTTTTTCCAAACTCATACAAATGCGAACAATTGTTTTCGCCTGCACCTCCAATGATCGCACCCATCTGTAAACTTGCTGCTAATAACACAGAAGTTTTTAAGGTAATCATGTGGATATATTCCTCCATTGAAACTGTTGCTCTTTTGGCATAATCCATATCCAATTGTTGGCCTTCACAAACCTCTCTTGCTGTTTGATTAAAGAGTCCAAGAATTTTAGATAAATGATTGGATTGAATTGGTTGTAAATATTCATAGGCTCTAATGACCATAATATCACCTACCAATAAAGCGGTGTTCGCATCATATTTTGTGTGCACAGTAGGCTGACCTCTTCTTAAATTAGCCTCGTCCATCATATCATCATGCACTAGAGAGAAATTATGAAATAGTTCCACCGCCTTTGCTGCTAAAAACGCATCTGGATGTAAATCACTGAACAATTCATTCCCTAATAAACATAAAACTGGACGGATACGCTTACCACCAATTTTTAAAAAATATTCACTAGGCTCATACAATGTAGCCGGTTGTGAAGGAAAATGTGTGGTATCGAAATCTTTATTGAATTTTTCGATCAGTTCTTGAAAAGGATGCATGTTACAAACTTACCCAAATTTTACCATTTTTTAAACAGTTGTTTGCCTCACGAAGCCTAAATTTGTCCTATTCAAACAGCTAATTTTATGAGAATAATCCCCCTATTTCTTATTCCATTTTTTGGATTGCTTAGTGCCCAATCCAACGCGCAAGCTTATACATTAGAACCTGCACCAAAAATAGGCCCATTTACAACAGGGTATAAAAAAGCAATAGGTGTCAAAATGTACCCAAGTGCGATCTCTTATAAATCTTTCATGACAAATACTAAAGCGATTGAAGTACTTGGCTATTTCACATTAGATGGCTTTAGAACAACGATCATGATTGAAAAATATAGTGGATTTGCCAACACCGAACAACTAAGTTGGTATATCGGATATGGAGGGCATTTAGGGATCTGGAGCGAAGAATGGAAAAAGAATAACCCAACACATAAAGCAGGTATTGCAGTGGGTGTGGATGGTATATTGGGATTGGATTACAAGCTAAAAAACGCGCCGCTTAACTTTAGTTTAGACTGGCAACCTTCTTTTAATTTTGTTGGATCAAGCTATTTTGAAAGTGGATGGGCCGGTTTAGGCATTCGCTACACCCTTAAATAAAGTTTGCACAAAAGCAACTTTATCAAATAAAATTAGGTCATCTAGTTGCTCTCCCACACCTATATATTTAACTGGTATTTTACACTGATGTGCAATCGCTAATAAGACACCACCTTTTGCGGTACCGTCCAATTTAGTAATGGCTAGTGCAGTCACATTGGTTACAGCCATGAATTGTTTTGCTTGCTCCAAAGCATTCTGACCTGTTGAACCATCTAATACTAATAACACTTCGTGGGGTGCATCTGGAATTTGTTTTTGAATGACCCGGTTGATTTTATTCAACTCGTCCATCAAATGTGCTTTATTATGTAAACGTCCAGCGGTATCAATAAAAACAATATCAGATTTTCTTGCGATGGCGGACTGTACGGTATCAAAAGCCACAGAACTAGGATCAGCACCCATATTTTGCTTTACAATTGGTACACCAACCCTTTCACTCCAAATAGTCAACTGGTCCACCGCAGCGGCCCTAAAGGTATCGGCAGCACCCAATAGTACTTCGTTCCCTGCAGCTTTAAAATGATGTGCTAATTTGCCAATGGTTGTGGTCTTACCAACACCATTCACACCAACCACTAGGGTGATAAATGGTTTTTTTGCTTCAGGTACTTGAAAACCAGCGAGATCCTGAGGAGCATCTATTAATAAATTTGCAATCTCGTCGTATAAAATTTGATTCAATTCGGAGGTCGAAATATATTTATCCTTCTTCACCCTGTCTTGAATACGTTCAATGATTGCTAAAGTAGTATCCACCCCCACATCTGCACCAATTAAAGCTTCTTCTAATTGATCTAATACAACATCATCTACCGATGTCTTACCCACAATCACTTTAGAAATACGCTCAAAAAAGCCTTGTTTAGTCTTTTCCAAGCCCTGATCTAGTGATTCTTGTTCTTTTTTCCCGAATAATTTTCCTAAAAAACTCATAGGTATCAAAATTAATCAATTACAACTTCATATACAATAATAATCCCTCCACACTTAATCCAATAACAATTTATTAAGGACATAAAAAAACCTTCAGTTTAAATGAAGGTTTTTGAATCTTATTGAACAAGAATGTCAATAGCAGTAATTATTTAGCTGCTAAGAATTCTTTTACGTTGTCTTTATAAACGATAGACTCTTTAAAAGTATACGCACCTGTTTTAGGGCTACGTACTGCTTTAATTACTTTAGTCCAGTTTTTTGCTTCAGCAGAAGCCTTAAGATCCTTGATTTTCGAGTTTTTAGAAGCTGCTTTTGCCATGATTATTTAATTTCTTTGTGTACAGTTACTTTTTTCAAAATTGGATTATACTTTTTGAACTCCATACGGTCTGGAGTGTTCTTTTTGTTCTTAGTAGTAATATAACGACTAGTTCCTGGTAAACCAGTAGTCTTGTGCTCTGTGCACTCTAATATTACTTGAACTCTGTTTCCTTTACGTGCCATGATGGTATATTATAAGTTATACTTAGTGATTATTTACTTAGATTTTGTTGCCTGCGGCTCTTAAATCTTTAACAACTGCTGCCAAACCATTTTTATCAATAGTTCTTAAAGCATCAGCAGATACTTTTAAAGTGATCCAACGATCTTCTTCAACAAAGTAGAAACGCTTCTTTTGTAAGTTCGGTAAGAAACGACGCTTTGTTTTAATATTAGAATGCGATACGCTGTTTCCAGTCATCGGTTTCTTTCCAGTTATCTGACATACTCTAGCCATGAGAAATAATTTTTTACGGACGGCAAAGGTAAGTAATTATACCTTACAGTC
>JBILIU010000077.1:0-6307 GCA_044368905.1 Sediminibacterium sp.
AAGTGCTATGATGCCTTTGCCATTTTTGAAAAAATGATTTTCATGTATGGCATGGACCAATTGGTGCATAAATTGACTCAAAATGGTATGAAAAATTTATATGCTAAGGTGAAATCAATCAAGACTTCTGGTGCAGCTACAGAATGGAGCAATATTGGTGGACAGTTGATTCCAACTAAATCTGTTCAAACCATGCTTCAGCAAATTAAATCAGACAAACTAGGTAGTTGGCAAGAAGTACATCAATTTTATCAAACGCAGACCGATAAATATTTAGACAAAAAAAATACGCACGCTTTATATTGCCTAGAGTTGATAGAAGGCACTTCCATAAGTGGATTGAGTCATAAAAAATTGAATGAATGGTTAGACCGTTATCAAGCCATTAAAGAAGAGGTGACACAAAAAATCAAAAGCTCCAGAGAAAAAGATTATACCAATCCATTTAGGAAAATGGTGTACGAAAATCAAGCCGAAATGGACGCCATTGTGGGTGACTTAAAAGACAATAGTTTTATTGAACAGCAGAACGCTGAGCAAATGCAATTAAATCAATTCATCATTGATTTCAAGCAAGCATTAAAGGCCAAATAGGCTCATCCCAATACCAAGTTGCCATTGTCTTGTTTTCCACTTTGCTTGATCTTGCAATGCACTGATATCTTGAAGGCCAACCACATATCTGCCGTAAACAAAAAACCCACCAAGGTTCACTTTTGCACCCCCAACAAAGGAAAACTCACCTTCTTTAAAAGCCAATTGCGCATTTTCCTTTCCGTCTTTCTTTTGATCAATGAGTATGCCATATTGAGGCCCTGCTTGTAAAAGCAAGGAAGAGAATGGTTTTACTTGAACCAATAAAGGAACCATCATGTAGCTCAAATGATATGTTTCAGGATTGTATTTATTGTCTCCTAATACATCCATGATATTAGGGTTGGTAGATAATTTAGTTTGAGAAAGCAATACTTCTGGCACCAAACTTATTTTATCTGTCAATCCAATTTGAAAAGTAACCCCTCCATGATAGGATGCAGCATGTCGGTCAACTGCTACTGAGTTTACACTAGTCAAATTTTGGCCCACTTTAATGCCAATATTTACTTTTTCCTGTGCACTTGCAAAAAATGCAACAAAAATAGTAGCAAATAGTATGAATTTTTTCATCATGTTTATTTTTTAAAAATGACCCATGTAGCAAACCTATATAGCAATATCTATAGAACGTATAAATTTAAATTTTGTTACATAGAAGTAGCATTAAACCAATTCCAAAAGGGTAATTTCTGGCATAATCCCTACCCTGCCTGGATAACCTAGAAATCCAAAGCCTCTATTCACGTATAATTTTTGATCGCCTTGTTGGTATAATCCAGCCCATTGTTTATAGACCCATTGCACAGGACTCCATTTGAAATAAGGATTTTCTAGGCCAAACTGCATGCCATGTGTATGGCCAGATAACATCAGATCGACTTGAGGAAATTCAGGAATCACTTGCGCCTCCCAATGACTTGGATCATGACTCATTAGCACAATGACATCTGTTGCATCAACTCCTTCTAAGGCTTTATTCAATTGTCCGTATTTAGGAAACCTCGCTTTTGCGCCCCAGTTTTCGATGCCCACTAATTTTATTTTTGCACCACCCTTTTCGATGGTGACGTTTTCATTCATTAATAACTTCCAGCCCATAGACGCATGCACCCCTTTTAATGCATTTAAATTTGCTTCTTTCGCTTCTTTGGAAGGCCATTGCACATAATCTCCATAATCATGGTTGCCCAGCGTACTAAACACCCCTCTCGGCGCAGACAATTGACCAAAGATGGGAGTCCAATCTTGCATTTCTGTTGCTTTATCATTCACCAAATCCCCAGTAAATAGAATTAAGTCTGCACCTTGTTTTTGGATTAAATCAATCCCTTTTTGAACCGCTTCTTTTTCTTTTAAACTACCACTATGGATATCGCTAATGTGAATAATTTTAAACCCCTTGAAAGCAGCAGGCAAATTTTTAATGACCACTTTTTTGTGCAGCAATTGGTATTTATATTTATTGCCAAAGCCGTATAATAATGATAAAAATAAGGAAGAGGAAATACCTACGCCAAGCCAATTTAAAAATGCGGATCTAGGGATTCCCTGTTCTGTATTCATAAATTTTGCACCAGCAGTAGAAGCCACCTGCCCGATGGTCCAGAAAGCGCCCCTCCTTACATCATCCACCATAAAAAATAAGACCAGGGTAATTTGGGCAATCACCCACCCAATACCAATCGAAAAAATGTATTGTCTAAAATAGGGATTCACTATAAAAGGGAATAACAAAAAAGCCCCCAAACTGGCAATACATAAAAACCAATAGCCATAAGTAACCGCAGTTTTTATGCCAACACTTGCTCCATTCAGCATACTTTTTAACACATGGAAGATGTAGAAATCGATCAAAATCAAGAAAGTAATGAGGACGAATACAAAAACAGGGTTCTTCATAGTACGGATTAAGGCGTAAAATTAAGCCTAATTGTTGCTATTTATGCCGTATTTTTGGAGCAAATTAAGGAGGCTTTTTATATGGCAAGAATTATTGGTATAGCAAATCAAAAAGGAGGCGTGGGTAAAACCACTTCGGCAATCAATATTGCTGCAAGTTTAGCTGTTTTAGAATACAGAACATTGTTAGTTGACGCTGATCCTCAAGCAAATAGCACCACTGGGGTAGGTTTTGACCTTCATAATATCACAACCAGCCTTTATGATGCAATGATCAATGGTACACCATTGTCGGATGTCGTTTTGAAAACAGAAATTCCACATTTAGATCTTGTACCATCCCATATTGACTTAGTAGGTGCAGAAATCGAATTGGTTAATTTCCCAAATAGAGAAAATGTCTTAAAAAATTTAATAGCTGCCATTGACGACCAATATGATTTTATCATTATTGACTGTTTGCCATCTTTAGGATTGATTACGGTGAATGCATTGGTCGCATCCAATAGTGTTATAGTTCCAGTTCAATGTGAATTTTTTGCATTGGAAGGATTAGGAAAATTATTAAACACCATTAAAATAGTTCAAAGCAGGTTAAACCCAGATTTACAGATAGAAGGTATTTTGATGACCATGTATGATGGTCGACTTAGATTAAGCAATCAGGTGGTGAGTGAAGTGCGAAAGCATTTTGATGAAATGGTGTTCTCTACAATTATACATCGTAATACAAGATTGAGCGAAGCGCCAAGTGTGGGCAAGCCGGTTATTTTATATGATGCAGATAGTAAGGGTACCGTGAACTATTTAAATTTAGCGAAAGAAATTTTACAGAAAAATGGCATGACTAAAATGAGTAATGCCGAGCGAATAATAGATTAGTACTATGAGTAAAAGCACACCTAACAAAGATTTAATTGGTAAAGGGCTACGTTCTTTATTGCAGAATATGGATGCAGATTTTAAAAATCCTGCAGGCAAGGTTCAACCTGCTGCCATAGAAAAAGCAATAGCGATTAATAGGATTGCATTGACAAATATTATAGTCAATCCTAAGAATCCAAGAAAAGATTTTGACGAAAAAGCTTTACAAGAATTAGCTCAGTCTTTGAAGATGCACGACTTGATCCAACCTATTACAGTGGCGCAATTAACCAATGGAAAATTTCAATTGATTGCAGGAGAAAGAAGATTCCGTGCAGCTAAAATTGCTGGATTAACTGATGTCCCAGCATACATCAGATTAGGGAACGATAAAGAGTTATTAGAACTAGCATTACTAGAGAACTTACAGAGAGTAGACTTAAACGAGATCGAAGTGGCTTTAAGTTACCAAAGAATGATGGACGAACTCAATTATACCCAAGAACAGGTAGCAGAACGTATGGGTAAAGATCGTTCTACAGTGTCCAACTATATTCGTTTATTAGAATTACCTCCTGCTATTCAAGCTGCACTAAGAAACGGAAGCCTGAGTGTGAGTTTGGCTAAATTATTAATTGGAAAAGAGGTAGATAAGCAACTGTTCTTGTTAAAAGAAATTATTGAAAAGGGATTGACAGTGCGCCAAACAGAAGCGCTGATTAAAAATTTGACCTCAGCACCTGGATCAAAAAATGCATCCAACGCAAGTCATCCAAATCAACTCTCGCCTGTTTACCAAAGATTGGAAAATAAATTGAAGGACCATTTTGGGACCCAGGTTCAATTACAGCATCAAAAAAACGGATCTGGTAAAATTACCATTAGCTATAATGATTTAAATGCTTTGAATAAGATCCTTGAAGCAATGCAAGTAACAATTAGTTAGATGAAGGGCATCCTTACCATATTGTTTTTGTTGTGTCTACAACAAACCTTGTGGGCGCAAGATAGCACTATAATTGATCTACAACATTCCCCAAAAAAAGCAACCAAAAGATCTGCCATCCTACCTGGACTGGGTCAAGCATATAATAAGCAATATTGGAAAATCCCTTTAGTCTACGGAGTGCTTTCTGTACCTGTTGTTACCTATGCGTACAATAACGATTTATATGCAAAAACAAAATTTGCCTATGAAGCAAGAATTCAAGAAGCCAACGGAGACAATTCCAATGTGAGCAAGATTGATCCAACTTTAAAAAATTTAAGTGCAGGATCGCTTCAGAGTTACAGAAATATATTTAGAAAAAATAGGGACTACTCCATTATGTGGTTTATCATTGCATGGGGGATCAATGTGGTGGACGCTTCTGTATCTGGCCACTTAAAAGAATTTGATGTGAGTAATAATTTAGTAATGCAGATGGCACCCATGAAATCCGATGCCTATCAGCAAGCTGGCCTATCTTTACAATTCAAATGGAAGTACACAAAATAAAAATACGCATGAAAAAATTATTCTTTATCCTAGCTTTATTAGTTACGCTACAAGTACATGCTCAAAAACTAATTGGTGGAAAAAATATTATCAAGGGCAATTTGACAAGTTTTGCTTTAAAAAACTATCAAGTCTCTTATGAAAGAAGCTTGAACCATTTTATGTCTGTATCGGCCAGTTATCGTTATATGCCAAAAGGGAGCCTGCCTTTACAATCGATCGCAGAAAAATACATAGACAATTCAGCGATTAATTTTGATTTATTCCAAATGGGAAACAATGCCTTGACATTTGAAGGTAGATTTTATTTAGGCTTACAAAAAATGTCCGGCTTTTATATTGCACCCTATGCTCGATTTGCCAATTTTGATTTAAGTGTGCCAATAGCATACACCTATACACCTGATGCAACAGTTGGTGCTATCATTGGCAATGCACCAATTACAAAAACCGCTAATTTAAATGGTATAATCAAGTCTAGTAGTTATGGTGCATATATTGGGATGCAAAAACAATTGCTTACAAAATTGGTGCTTGATATCTGGTTCATTGGAGGGCACTATGGTAGTTCAAATGGTGCTTTAAATTTTGCTGCGCCAGAAACATTACCGACACAAGCAGTTGTTGCACTTCAAAAAACATTGGACGATACCAAATTGAATCCATTTGAGTTAACTTCTAAGGTGAACCAAAATGGCGCAACCGCAGACATGAAAGGCCCTTGGGCAGGATTCAGAGGCTTAGGTATTAGCTTGGGATTACGCTTTTAAGTAAACAATACTTGATTCATTTTTCTTTAACTTTGTTCCTGCAAAACGCTCCTTATGATACCTCACTATTTACAAGATTTATTCAAAGCACAATCTTACGATCCTAACAATTTTTTCTTAATCGCTGGGCCATGTGTGGTGGAAGACGAGGCATTAGTGATGGAGATTGGAGATAAGGTATCCACCATCTGTAAGAATTTAGGTATCCCCTACGTATTTAAAGCAAGCTACAGAAAAGCAAATCGTACAAGTGCGAATTCATTTACTGGGATTGGTGATGATACTGGGATGGAATTGATTAAAAAAGTTGGTGCAAAATTCAATGTACCCACTACTTCGGATATTCATGCACACGAAGAAGCTGCCATCGCAGCTCAGTTCATAGATATTTTACAGATCCCTGCATTTTTATGTCGTCAAACCGACTTATTAGTAGCTGCAGCGCAGACAGGCAAAATTGTAAACGTTAAAAAAGGACAATTCTTAAGTGGTGCATCTATGAAGTTTGCAGTAGATAAAATTAAATTAGCAGGCAACGAAAAAGTCATGTTAACCGAAAGAGGCAATACATTTGGCTACCAAGACTTAGTGGTAGATTACAGAAATATCCCAGCTATGGCCGAAAATAATGTGCCTGTGATTATGGATTGTACACATTCTTTGCAACAACCTAATCAAA